>JBOHUY010000304.1:0-5388 GCA_050735015.1 Candidatus Dormibacterales bacterium
GTGATGAGCGGGAGGCCGAAGCGCTCGGCCAGGGTGAAGGCGCGCTGGGCCTTGGCGTAGCCGCTGGGGCGGGTCCGTCCCTCCCCCGGCGTGTGACGGTCCTGGGCGACGACGGCGACGGGGCGCCCTTCCAGGCGCCCGACCCCGGCCATGACCGTCTCGTCGTCCTCACCCCGGCGGTCGCCGTGGAGCTCGAAGACGTCGGTGAGGAGCATGCGGGCCAGGGCGCGGCCGCTGGGCCGGTCGGGGTGGCGGGCGAGCTCGACCACCTCCCAAGCCGGGCGCCTCACCGACTGCCTGGCGGAGGCCCGCGCCGCGGGGTGGCCGCTGGAGGCGGGCGAAGCCGGCCGCAGCATGGCCGCCAGCGAGCCCAGCACGGGCCGAAGCCCCTCTCTCGGCACGATGGCGTCGATCGACCCATGCCGAAAGGCGAACTCGGCCGTGCCCGGCGGCGCCTGGTCCCCGATGGCCCGCTCGTGCACGCGCGGCCCGACGAAAGAAACCCGCGCCCGCGGCTCCGCCACGACGACGTCGCCCAGGCTGGCGAAGGAGGCCAGGACCCCGCCCATGGTGGGGTCCGCGAGCACGGTCAAAAGGGGCGCCCCCCTCTCGCGCAGCCGGGCCGCCGCCAGGGCCGTCTTGGCCATCTGGAAGAGGGCCACCATGCCCTCCTGGATGCGGGCCCCGCCCGAGGAGCAGACCGCCACCGCCGGGATGCCCTCGCGCCGGGCGAGGTCGAAGGCGCGGGCCACCTTCTCCCCGACCACGCTGCCCATGCTCCCGCCCAGGAAGCGGAAGTCGAAGACGACCATGACGACCGGCACCCCCACGAGCTCGGCGCGGCCCGTGAGGACGGCGTCGAGCATGCCCGTGGCGCGCTGGGCCTCGGAGACCCGGCGCTCGTAGCTGACCCCGTCGGAGAAGCCGAGCGGGTCGGCCGACCAGAGGTGGCGCTCGGTCTCGTGGAAGGTGCCCCGGTCGGCCAGCTGAGCGATGCGCTCCCGGGCCGTGAGCCGGGCGTGACGCCCGCAGGAGGAACAGACGCGCAACTCGTCGAGGGCCCCGCCGCACTCGCCGCAGCGGTCCTTGGTGGCCGGCGCCGGGTCGGCGACGGCGCTAGGCGGGAGCTTGGCCATCACCCGGCTCCGGGGGCTCCCAGCGCAGGAGGAAGACGTCGGCGACGACGCCCAGGTGCTCGCGCATGGCGGCCGCGGCGGCGACCGCGTCGCCGGCCTCGATGGCGGCCAGAATGCGCGCGTGCGCCTCCCGCGACTGCCGGGGCCGTCCGGGCTCGGAGAGCGATTCGATGCGGCTCTCGTGGATGGCCTCGGCCATGGCCGAGAGCAGGTGCTCCAGGATACGGCTGCGGGCGGCCGTGGCGATGGCCTGGTGGAAGACGGCGTCCCCCTCGATGCCGAGCCCGCCGGAGTCGATGTCCGAGTCCATGAGCTCGAGCGCGCGCGCCAGCGCCCTCAGGTCGGCGGGGGTGCGGCGGGCGGCCGCCAGCTCCGCCAGCTTGACCTCCAGCGCCTCTCTCGCCTCCAGCACCTCGGGCAGGCGCCGGCGCCTCTCCAGGAGCTTGGGCAGGCTCTCGCCGAAGTCGCGCAGGCGGCGCAGGAAGACGCCCTCGCCGTGGCGGATGTCCACGAAGCCCTGCGCCTGCAGGACGACCATGGCCTGGCGGACCGACGTGCGGCTGACGCCCAGGTCGCGCGAGAGGTCACGCTCGGCGGGGAAGCGTTCCCCTTCCGACATCCGGGACTCACGGACGAACTCCCGCAGCCGGTCCACGAGGTCCTCGTACAGCCGGCTGCGCTCGATCGGCCGCAGGGCGGTGAAGGTGTCCCCCACTGGCGGGAGTCTAGCAGCAAGAGGTAGGGTGGTCCACCCATTGACAGGGTGAGTGACCTGCTCTACGCTCTGACGGGCGCGGGTCTGAAGCCGCGGCGCTCGTGACTGCGCCGGCGGGCCTGCCGTTGACGGAGGGCGGCCGATGAGGGGAGCCAAGGTCCCACAGCGATCCGGCGGCGAAGGCGCGCGGCGCCTTACCGCCCCCCGGTTCTTGGCCGGAGCTGCTCTGGCCGGGATCCTGCTCGCCGCCTGCGGCTCGGCGCCCTCCGGCGGCGGGGGCGGAGGCGGCATCAAGACTGGCAGTGGCGGCACCATCGGCATGGGCGTCCTCTCCTGCTTCACAGGGACGCTGGCCAGCCTGGGAGAGGCCATGCTCCAGGGCTCCCAGGTGGCGGAGAAGACCGTCAACGACGCCGGCGGCGTCCTCGGCCACAAGATCGCGCTCTACCACGCCGACACGCAGTGCGACGAGGCCGACTCCGTGCCCGCCCTGCGGCAGCTGCTGGCGGCGGACAACGTGGCCGGCATCATCGGCCCCGAGACCCAGGAGATCGCCGCCGACGCCCCCATCCTGAGCCAGTCCAAGACCCCCGACGAGTTCCAGGGCGGCAGCACGCTGTTCGACCACAACACCAACCAGTACCTGTGGCGCGACAGCCCCTCGGACTCCCAGCTGGGCGTCGCCATGGCCCTCTACGCGCACAAGAAGGGCTACTCCAAGGCCGCGCTCCTCTTCTACTCGGACATCGCGGCCCAGACCTTCATCAAGCCCATCACCGCGACCTGGCAGAAGCTGGGCGGGACGATCGTCTCCAACATCACCATCGCCCCCGACCAGACCTCCTACAGGACCCAGGTCCAGCAGGTCATCGCGGCCAAGCCCGACGTCATCTTCACCCAGACCGACCCCGCCACGGCGGCGGTCGTCTACCAGAACTTCAAGGAGCTCGACAACCTCGCCATCCCCTTCGTGGGGACCGACGTGACGGGCGGCTCCGAGTACTTGAAGGCGGTCACCTTCCCGGTCGCCAACGCCCACCTCACCTCGGTCTACGGGACCTCGGTCTCAGGGCAGGGCGCCGACGAGTTCAACAGGGCCTTCGCGGCCATGAACGGCAGCAGCGCCATCCCGCTCGCCAACGCCAACTACGCGTACGACGCCGTGGTCAGCCTGGCGCTGGCCATCCAGAAGGCGGGCACCACCTCCGGGGCGGCCGTGATCAAGGCCATGAAGAACGTCACCAACCCGCCCGGCAGCACCTGCTCCACGTACGCCAGCTGCCTTGCCCTCGTGAAGTCAGGGAAGGACGTCAACTACGACGGGGCCAGCGGGGACCTCAACTACAACCAGTACGACAACGTGTTCGGCCCCTACGGCGCCTTCCAGGTCGACCTGAGCGGGAACGAGCACCAGGTCATGCTGCTCTCGGCCCCCGACCTGGCCCAGGCCACGCCGTGAGCTCCACGACGACGGGCTTGCGGCTCGGGTAGCCTTCCGGAACCGGCCGGGCAGGGTCCCGCCCGGACGCCGTCCCCAGAGGGGGGCGCGTGTCCGGGCGGACCCCCCGCCGGCGCCTGACGATGGAGCCCGAACCGTCCCCCCAGCCGACCGCCGCCACCACAGAGCAGGGAGGCCTGTCACGTGCATGAAGTTCTGCTGACGCTGGGCTTCGGCATCGTGACCGCCGCCATCCTCTCCCTCTCCGCGGTCGCCTTCACGCTCGAGTACGCGGTCACCAACATCGCCAACCTCGCCCATGGCGAGATCCTCACCTGCGGCGCCTACGCCGCCTACCTGGTGCAGCAGGCGACGGGCAACGTCTTCGCCTCCGCCGTCGCCGCCTCCCTGGCCGGCGGCGCGACGGCCCTGGTCATGCACACCACCGTCGTCGACCGCTTCGTGCGGCGGGGCACGGGCACCCTCTCGACGTTCATCGCCACCCTCGGCATGTCGCTCATGATCCAGAACATCCTGGTCCTCATCTTCGGCGCCGCCAACGTCGCCTACAGCATCCCCCAGGGCGGCCCCCACCAGGTCGGGCCCTTCCTGTGGACTGTGCCCGAGCTCGCCATCATCGCCTCCGCGCTGGGCATCACGGGCATCCTCTATGTGCTCGTCCAGCACACGAGGTTCGGCAAGGCGCTGAGGGCCGTCTCCCAGAACCGGGACCTGGCCCGCGTGACGGGCATCAACGCCAACCGGGTCGCCTCCGCGACCTGGGCCCTGGCGGGCATGGTGGCCGGCTACGCGGGCTTCGTGCTGGCCGAGAGCGTGGGCACCTTCAACCCCTACTTCGGGTTCAGCTTCTTCCTGATCACCCTCACCGCCTCCGTCGCGGGAGGCCTCGGCAAGGCCTTCGCCACCATGGTCGGGGCGGTCATCGTGGGCGTCGCCCTCGAGTTCACGGGTGGCTACATCAGCTCCAGCTACGAGCTGGCCTTCGCCTTCGCCATCTTGGCCCTGGTGGTCCTGCTGAGGCCCCGCGGCCTCTTCACGAGCGCGCGGCGGAGCGTCTTCGAATGACCGAATACCTCCTCACGGTCCTCACCGAGGGGGCCATCTTCGGGATCATGGCCCTCGGGCTCAACGTCATCTGGGGCTGGGCGGGCGACTTCGACCTCGCCTTCTACGGGTACGTGGCCCTGGGCGCCTACATGACGCTCGTCCTCACGATCGGGAAGGAGCCGCCCGCGCAGTACATCCTGGGCCTGACCCTTCCCTACCCGGTGGCCGTGCCCATCGCGGTCGTCTCCTCCATGGCCATGGGCCTGGTCGTGGGTCTGATCGCGCTCCGGCACCTGCGCGGCATCTACTTCTCGATCGTCACCCTGGGGGCGGTCTACGTCCTCTACGTCCTGGCCGGCCAGTACGTCCCTCTCTTCGACGGCTACAACGGGCTCTCCGGCCTGGTCAACCCCATGGCGGACGCGCTCGGCCTCGATTTCCAGAGCTACCCCTACTTCTTCCTGGGGCTCTGCCTGGCCGTTCTGGGCCTCGTCTACATCCTCATGTCGCGGGTCTCCCGGAGCCGGTTCGGCCTCGCTCTGCGCTCACTTCGGGAGGACGAGCGGGCGTCCGCCGCCTTCGGGCGCGACATCTACAGGCTCAAGCTCAAGGCCTACGTGTTGGGGGCGGGCCTTGGCGGCCTGGCCGGGGCCCTCTTCGCCGCCTACCTGAGCGCCTTCAACCCCTCGGCCTGGTCGCCCATCGAGACCATCGTCCTCTACTCCGCGGTCCTGGTCGGGGGCAGGGGGAACATCAAGGGCGTCCTGCTCGGGGTGATCATCATGGGCCTGCTCGTCCAGGAGTCGACGCGCTTTTTGCCCGAGTGGCCGGGCCGGCCCCAGGTCGACCCCGCCCTCAGGGAGATCCTGATCGGCGCCGTCCTGGTCCTCTTCATCAGGTTCCGGCCCCAGGGCCTGCTGCCCGAGCGCGGCTACGTGGACAGGGCGGCGGCCGGGGGCGGCGGGGCGGCTCCGCATCGGATCAAGCAGGGCGTACTGCGCGAGTATGCGCGTCGCTTCGGACTGCGCACC
>JBOHUY010000305.1:0-9339 GCA_050735015.1 Candidatus Dormibacterales bacterium
GGCCCACAGTGGGGGCCAGGAAGTCCTCCACCAGCTTCCAGCCGTTGTGGAACCCGGCGTTGATCTGGATCAAGCCTCCCACCGTGGAGAGGACGGCGAGCACCGCCACCGGCGCCAGCATGACCAGCCGCGCCTCGTGGGGGTGCTCGACGGGGCGGTCCGCCGAGGCCGGCCGCACGAACGTGATCCACCACATGCGCCCGGTGTAGAAGCCGGTCAAGAGGGCGGTGAGGAAACCCACCGCCCAGATCGCGTAGGAGATGTCCAGCCCGCGGCTGAAGACATCCCCCAGGACCGCCTCCTTGGACCAGAAGCCGACGAAGGGGATGATGGCGGCCAACGAGAGAGAGCCGACCAGGAAGCACCAGGCGGTGGCGGGCATCTCACGCAGGAGCCCGCCGAATCGGCGCATGTCCTGCTCGTCCTTCATGGCGTGGATCACGTTGCCTGCCGCCATGAAGAGGAGGGCCTTGAAGAACGCGTGCGCCATGAGATGGAAGAAGCCGGCCGCGTAGGCGCCGATGCCGACGGCCATGAACATGTAGCCGATCTGGCTCATGGTCGAGTAGGCGAGCACCTTCTTGATGTCGGTCTGCACGACCGCGATGCTGGCCGCGAAGAGCGCCGTGGCGGCCCCCACCACGGCCGCCGCGGTGTGGGAGTAGTAGGCGGTGCCGTAGATCGTGTGCATGCGGCCGATCAGGTAGACGCCGGCGGTGACCATGGTGGCGGCGTGGATGAGGGCGGAGACGGGCGTGGGGCCCTCCATCGCGTCGGGCAGCCAGGTGTGGAGCGGGAGTTGGGCGGACTTGGCCACGGCGCCCACCAGGAGGAGTGCCCCGATAGCCTCCTGGTAGCCGCCGTCCTGGCGGGGGAAGGCGTGAAAGACCTGAGAGAAGACGACCGAGTGGAAGTGGGTCCAGACGATGAACGTGGCTACGACCATCCCCACGTCGCCGACGACGTTCATGACGAAGGCCTTGCGCGCCGCCACCACAGCCGACTCGCGGTCGTACCAGAAGCCGATGAGCAGGTAGGAGCTGAGTCCGACGGCGGACCATCCGACGACGAGGAAGACGAAGTTGCCGGTCATGACGAGCAGCAACATGGAGAGGATGAAGATGTCCATGTAGGCGAAGAAGCGCGCGTAGGAGCCGTCCGTCTCGTGCTCCATGTATCCGACCGAGTAGGTGATGATGAGGCCGCCAACGCCCGTCACGACCATGGCCATGAACATCGAGAGGTGATCGACGATGAGGTCCATGGGCACCTGGAAGGCGCCGGCGCTGATCCACGTCCAGTACGTGTGGTCCATGGCCGGGGCCCCCCTCAACTGGCCCGCGAAGAGGATCACGGTGCAGACGAAGGCGGCCCAGGCCACGCCGGGGCCGACGACCTTGGTGAGCGACCGCGACCAGCGCCAGCCGGCCAGCGACAGCACGGCGGCCCCGGCGGCCGGGAAGGCCAGGATGAGGATGGCGAGGATGGGCTGCAAGGTCAGCGCGCCGTGCGTGATGGGACCGGCCGGCGGCCCTCGGGGCTGAGGCGCAGGTGGGTCAAGGAGTCAGCCCCTCATCTCGCTCACGTCGTCGATGTCCTCGGCGTCCCTGGTCCTGAAGATGTCCACCAAGATGGCGAGCCCGACCACGGCCTCGGCGGCCGCCACCGTCATCGCCATGAGTGCGAAAAGCTGGCCCTCGATGTCCAGGAGCTGGCGCGCGAAGGTGACCAGCGTCAGGTTGACCGCGTTGAGCATGAGCTCTATGCAGATCAGGATGACGAGCGGGTTGCGGCGCACCATCACGCCCGCGGCGCCCAGCACGAAAAGGATCGCCGCCAGGCCCAGGAAGTAGTCCGCGCCGACGGTGCCGCCGCCGCCGATGTCGATGAGGCCGTTCACTGGCGCCTCACCGCCCGCGCTCCCGCCGGCTCAGGTAGATGGCTCCCACCGCCGCCGTCAACAAGAGGAGCGAGGTCAGCTCGAAGGGGTAGAGGTAAGTGGTGAAGAGCCCAACCGCGATCTGCTGGACCGTCCCGAAGAGGCTGGCGGAGGGGTGGCCGGGCGCGGGCGCCCTGTAGGTGATGCCGTGGAGCATGGCCAGGATGAAGCCCAGGAGAGCGGCCACGAAGACGGCCGACAGGGCGGCCTGGAAGCGAAGGCGGCCCGGTCCCTTCTCGCGGGCCGGCCCCAAAAGGGCGATGACGAAGAGGAACAGGACCATCACCGCCCCTGCGTACACGATGATCTGGACGGCGAAGAGGAACTGGGCGCTGAGAAGCAGGAACATGACCGAGATGGCGAGCATGACCACCACCAGGCTGAGGACGCTCTTGATCGGCTCCCTCAAGAGGATGACGCCGAGACCGCCCACCACCGCCACCACCGCCGTGATCCAGAAGACGGCCACGCCCAGCATCTACGGTTCCTCCCGAACGACCAGGGGTTCCTGGGCAGCCCCTTTCCCGAGGCGCTCCGCGAGCCCGGGCGGGGGCGGTTCGAGGAGGCGGTCCTTGTCGTAGACGAAGAGCTCTCGGCTGGTGTCGGAGAGTTCGTATTCGGGCCCCAGCACGATCGCCTGTACCGGGCACGCCTCCTCGCAGTACCCACAGAAGATGCATCGGAGCATGTTGATCTCGTAAACCTTGGCGTACCGTTCGCCGGGGGAGACGCGATCCTGGGGGTCGTTCTCCGCGGCGATGACGAGGATGCAGCCGACCGGGCAAGCGGCGGCGCAGAGCTCGCAGCCTATGCATCGTTCGAGCCCGTTCTCGTAGCGGCGCAGGTAGTGCCGGCCTCGGTACCGCTCGGAGCGTGGCGACTTCTCCTCGGGATAGGAGACCGTGACCGGCCGCCGCATGAGCTCGCCCAAAGTCGTCTTGAGGCCGATCCCGAGGGCCTTGAGGTCGTCTGCGACCCCCGGCCTGGGGGCCTTCTCCCCGCTGGCCTGACCCGAGCGCTCGTTCCGCCGCGCCACCGCCCTACCCCTCGACCGCGACCACGACGATCGCGGTGACGATGACGTTGGCCATGGCCACGGGCAGGAGCACCTTCCAGCCCAGGCGCATCAGCATGTCGTACCTGAGGCGGGGGAAGGTGGCGCGCAGCCAGACGTAGAGGAACAGGAAGGCGCCCACCTTGGCGCCCATCCACACGATGGGGGGTATCGGCCACGGCCCCCACCAGCCGGCCAGGAAGAGGATGGAGGCCAGGAGGGATACGGTGACCATGTTCATGTACTCGGCGATGTAGTACATGGCGAACTTGAAGCCCGAGTACTCGGTGTGGAAGCCGCCCACCAGCTCCTGCTCGGCCTCGGGCAGGTCGAATGGCGCGCGGTTGGTCTCCGCGACCGCCGATATGAGGTAGAGGACGAACCCGACGGGGGTCAGGATGATGAGCGGGAGCGGGCCGGGGAACCAGCCCACGTGGTAGTCGACGATGTCTTGCAGCCTGAGTGAGCCCACGATGAGGAAGGTCGGCACCAGGGAGAGCCCGAGCGACATCTCGTAGCTGATGAGCTGGGCTGCCGACCGCAGACCGCCCAGGAGGGAGTACTTGGAGTTCGAGGAGTAGCCCCCCAGCATGATCGCGTAGACGTTCATCGCGCTGACCGCGAACACGACAAGGATGCCGATGTTGACGTTGGCGACCCAGTAATAGACGCCGAACCAGATGCCGACGGGGATGACCGAGTAGGCGATGAGCGCCGCCGCCACCGCGATCGCGGGCGCGACCAGGTAGGTGGGCAGGTCGACCCCGTCCGGGATGAAGCTCTCTTTGAAGGCGAGCTTGACCCCGTCCGCCGCCGACTGGAGCAGCCCCAGGGGTCCCACGCGGTTGGGCCCCGGGCGCCGCTGCATCCTGCCCAGCAGCACGCGTTCCCCGAAGACGACGTAGGCGGTGAGCGTGAGCACGACGAAGAGCAGGGCGACCATGAAGACGATCGCCAGGACCCAGTAGAGCAGGGGGTTCGAGGTCGGTACGCTCATGGCCGCGCCGGGCCCACCAGCACGCGGGGGGCGGGGGGCTGAGCGTCGGGGCGGCCGTCGACCGCGGCCAGGTCGGGGAACTCGGCCGCGATGCGCCGCTGGATGTCGAATAAGCCGGCGTGATCCGCCCGCAGGCCGAGCGCTGACATGATGTGCGACAGCACCTCCCAGCCCTCCCGCCGGGGCGGGCGCACGGCTATGGGCGGGCTCAGGAACTGGACCCGGCCCTCGAGGTTGGTGTAGCTGCCCTGCGTCTCCGCGAAGCTGGCGGCGGGCATGACGACGTCCGGGCCGCGCCCGCCGCGGTCGTGCTCCGCACGCAGGACCGTGTCCCAGACGACGAGGAAGCGGACCGAGTCGGGGACGGGCGCGGCCGGGGCCCCCCAGCAGAAGAGAGCGGTGACCCCTGCCAGGTCGCCGCCCGCCCCGGCGACTCCCATCTCGAGCGCGCCGCGCTCGTTGGTGCCCCGGAAGAGGGGCATCAGAGAGGCGCCACAGGTGGCGGCCAGCCCGGTCGCGGCGGCCGCCATCGCAGCCCCGTCCTCGGTTCCCCGGCCGTCGCCGAAGAGGATGCCGATGGGCCCTTCGGTGAGGGCGGGATGCCCGGCCAGGCCGGCCAGGGCGTCGGCGGCCCGGCCCGGCTCCGGGCGGAGGTGCTCGACCCGCTCGCCGCGGTCGAGGTCCAGGTCGCCAGGGTGGATGAGGATGAGGCGTGCCCCCAATTTGGAGGCCGCCTTCTTGAGCCTCAGGTTCACGACGGGCACGTCGTCGCGCGTGTCGGAGGCCGCCACCACGATGGTGCGGCAGCTGTCGAGGCCGGAGATGGTGAGCTGGGGCTCGGCCGCCTTCAGCTCCGTGCGGCCCTGCATGACCACCCGTGCCCCCTTCCAGGGTCCCTCCAGCAGCTTCGAGAGGAGGTAGGCCTCCTCGTTGGTGACGTCCTGCGGGATGGAGAGCCCGAGGTGGGCGCCCCTGGCCTCGCCGAGGCCGTCGACGAGCGCCTCCACGGCCCCGTCCCAGCTCGCCCGGGCGCCCGCCACCGAGGGCAGTGCGAGGCGGGCGGTGTCGTTGACCTCCGTGTACTCGAACCTGCCGCGGTCGCAGATCCAGCCGTCGTCGATCTCGTCGTTCTCCCTCGAGGTCACGCGTACCAGCTGGCCTCGCCTCTCCCAGAGGGTGACGTTGCAGCCCACCGAGCAGCGGGAGCACACGCTGGCGGTGCTGGACATGTCCCAGGGACGCGACTCGAAACGCCACACGCGCGATGTGAGGGCCCCCACCGGGCAGAGGTCGATGATGTTGCCGCTGAAGATGGAGGTGAGCGGCCTGTCGAACTGGCTCGTGATAAAGGACCTCGCCCCTCTGTGGTCGGCCGTCAGCTCCTGCTCCCAGGCGATCTCGTCGTAGTACCGGGTGCACCTGTAGCAGAGCACGCACCGCTCTCGGTCGAGGGCGATCTTGTCGGAGAGGGGCAGGGGCTTCTCGAAGTGCAGCCGGGGGTTGTTGATCCGGCTCACCGGGTAGCCGTGCCGGAAGGTGTAGTCCTGGAGGGGACACTCGCCCCCCTTGTCACAGACAGGGCAGTCGAGCGGGTGGTTGACCAGCTCCATCTCCAGGATGTCGGCCCTCGCCCTGACCGCCATTGCCGATCGCGTCTGGACCACCATGCCCTCGGCGGCCGGCACCGTGCAGGCGGTCTGGGGTCGGGGCGGTCCCGGCTGCATCTCCACAAGGCACATCCGGCAGGCCCCCACCGGGTCCATCTTGTGGTGGTAGCAGAAGACCGGTATCTCGATGCCCAGGCGCTTGGCGGCGTCCACCACCAGCGTCCCCCGCGGCACGGTCACGGAGCGGCCGTCGATGGTGAGCGTAACCGTGGCGGCGGGCTCCTCAGGCACCGACCGCCACCGCCTCGGCGGAACACGTCCGGGCCAGCACGTGCTCCTCGTACTCGTTGCGGAAGTGGCGCATGGTGGACTCGATGACGAAGCCGGCGGAGTCCCCCAGCGCGCACAGGCACCGACCCTGCGAGAGGCCGACCTGGATGCGGTCCAGGTTCTCGAGGTCGGCCTCGGTGCCCTCGCCGGCCAGGATCCGCTCGTAGGTCCGGACGGCCCAGTCGCCGCCCACGCGGCAGGGCGTGCACTTGCCGCAGGACTCGAACGCGTAGAACTGCAGGAGCCGGTGCGCCGCGCGCACCACGCAGTGCGTCTCGTCCATCACGATGACCCCTCCGGACCCTGCCATGGAGCGGGCGGCGGCCAGGGACTCCATGTCGGTGGGAGTGTCGAGCATGGACCCGGGCAGCACCGGCGCCGAGCAGCCGCCCGGCCAGAAGACCTTGATGGTGCGCCCCGGCAGGGGGCCTCCGGCGAGGTCGTTGATCAGGTGGCTGAAGGGCTTGCCCAGCTCCATCTCGTAGTTCCCGGGACGCCTGACGTGCCCGCTGACCGTGAAGAGGCGCGTGCCTTTGGACTTCTCGGTCCCCAGCTTGGCGTAGGCGGCGCCGCCCGCGCGCAGGATCCAGGGCACGGTGGAGAGGGTCTCCACGTTGTTGACGGCGGTGGGCTGGCCGAAGGCCCCTTTGGTGGCGGGGTAGGGGGGCCGTGCCCTGGGCTGGGCCCGCTTCCCCTCCAGTGATTCGAGGAGGGCGGTTTCCTCGCCGCAGATGTAGGCCCCATGGCCCCGGAATAGGCGGATGTCGAGCGCGTAGCCGGTCCCCCAGGGGTCGTCGCCCAGGTAACCGGCCTGCCTTGCCTCCGCGATGGCGGCCTCGAGCATGGCCCGGGGCCTGTCGTACTCGCCCCTGATGTACACCCAGGCCTGGTGCCCGCCGATGGCGTAGAGCGCTATGCAGATGCCTTCGACGAGCATGTGGGGCGAGTTCTCGAGGATGTACCGGTCCTTGGCCGTGCCCGGCTCCGACTCATCGGCGTTGCAGACGATGTACTTGGGGCCGGGGTGGTCTTTGGGCACGAAGCTCCACTTGGTCCCGGTCGGGAAGCCGGCGCCTCCGCGCCCACGCAGGCCCGACGCCTTCACCTCGTCGACGACCGCGTCGGGGGTCATCTCGCGGAGCGCCTTGCGCAGGGCCTGGTACCCGGCCGCGACCCTCTCGTAGCCGGCCAGGGTCGAAAGGCCCTCAGCTCCGAAGTGCTCGGTGAGGATGCGGTGCTCGCCGGGCCCGTGGCTGCCCCGCAGCTCAGCCATGGGCGGACCTGCGCCGGCGGGGCGAGGGCGAGGCGGCCTCGGCCGAGGGCGCCGCGGGCGGGTGGGCCCGACGCTCGCCGATGAGGCCGTCGATGGCGTCGGGGGTGAGGTCGTAGTGGTAGGCGCCGTCGAGGCGCATCATGGGCGCGTACTCGCAGGCGCCCAGGCACTCCACCTCCTCGATGCTGAAGAGGCCGTCCCCGCTCACCTCCTCCACGCGCTCTACCCCGATGGCCCGCAGGGCGTGGGAGACGAGCTCGGAAGCCCCTCTCAGCGAGCACGAGAGGTTGGTGCACATGTAGAGCCGGTGCTCGCCCACGGGCCGGGTGTGGAAGAGCGTGTAGAAGGTGGCCACCCCTTCCACGTAGCCGGGGTCGAGCCCCAGCGCCCCCGCCACGTCCGTCATGGCCTCCTCGGTGAGGTGGCCGAGCTCTTCTTGCGCCAGATCGAGCGCGGGCATGACGGCCGAGCGGCGCTCGGGGTAGTGGGCCGGCATGGCCCGGATGGCCTCCAGCGCGTGGTCGCTGAGCACGCTCAACGCGGGGGGCCGGGACGCCGTCCGAGAGCTGACGCGGGCCTCACCGGTCCACGTCCCCCAGCGTGATGTCGATCGTCCCCAGGATGGCGATCATGTCGGCCACCATGGAGCCCAGGGCCATCGTCTCGAGGGTGGCGAGGTTGTAGAGCGAGGCGGCGCGGAACTTGGCCCGCCGGGGCTTGTGCGTGCCGTCGCTGACCACGTAGCAGCCGTTCTCGCCCCGGCCCGACTCCACGGCCGCGTAGGCGTCGCCCGCGGGCGGCGAGTAGCCCTCGGTGAAGAGCTTGAAGTGGTGGATGACCGCCTCCATCGAGGTCTCAAGCTCCTCTCGGGGCGGCGGCAGGAGCTTGCGGTCGTCCACGTTGATGGGACCGCCGGGGAGCGCGTCGACGGCCTGGCGCAGGATCTTGACGGACTCGCGCATCTCCCGCACCCGCACCAGGTAGCGGGCGTAGCAGTCGCCCGCCTGCTCGACGCAGGACTGGAACTGGTAGCGCTCGTAGCCGGAATAGGGCACGTTCTTGCGCAGGTCCCAGTCCACCCCGCTGCCCCGGAGCATGGGTCCGCTGGCGCCGAACCTGACCGCGTCCTCCTGGCTGAGGCGGCCGATGCCGATGGTGCGGGCCCGCCAGATGGGGTTGGCCGTGAGAAGGTCCTCGTACTCGTCGACCCGTCCCGGCATGTCGTCCAGGAAGCGGTCGAGGAGGTCCAGGAACCTGGGCGTCGTGTCCGCGAAGACGCCCCCGGGGCGGATATAAGAGGTGTGCATACGGAACCCGGAGATCTCCTCGTTGAGGTCCATGATCCGCTCGCGTTCCCGAAAGCAGTACATGAAGACGCTCATGGCCCCCAGCTCGAGACCGCTGGTCCCCAGCCAGACGAGGTGGGAGGCGATCCGCGTCAGCTCGCACATGATGACCCGCAGGGCCTGTGCCCGAGGCGGGGTCTCGACCCCCAGGAGCTTCTCGACGGCAAGCGCGTAGGCAAGGTTGTTGAAAGGGGGGGAGAGGTAGTCGTGGCGGTCGGTGAGGACGACCCCCTGCTGCCAGCGCAGGGCCTCCATCTGCTTCTCGATGCCGGTGTGGAGGTAGCCGACGATGGGCTTGGCACGCCGGATGACCTCACCGTCGAGGTCCACGACCACCCTCAGGACGCCGTGCGTGGAGGGGTGCTGGGGCCCGAAGTTGACGGTCATGATCTCGCCGCCGAAGGCGCCCTCGCCGCCGCCCCGGGTGAGGGACATGCCGGAGCCGAGAGGCGGCGCTTCCTGGGCGGGCCCCGGGGGGGACGTCCTGGACAACGCGGTCAGGCCTCCGGGGGTGCGGTCTGCCAGACGCGGTGGTCCTCGGAGAAGTCGACCGGCTCCCCGCCCACCGGGTAGTCGCGCCGAAGGGGGTGGCCCACCCAATCGTCGGGCATCAGAAGGCGCGTCAGGTCGGGGTGGCCGTCGAACTTGATCCCGAAGAGGTCCCAGACCTCCCGCTCGTCCCAGTTGGCGGCCGGGAAGACGCCGCTTACCGTCGGGGCCGAGGGGGCCTCGCCCGTCACGAAGCACCTGACCCGGATGGTGCGGGGAGAGGTGAGGTCCCGCAGCTGGTAGA
>JBOHUY010000306.1:0-6837 GCA_050735015.1 Candidatus Dormibacterales bacterium
GGGTACGCCCCGCGCCGCCGTGCTCACCCGGCGGGCCGCGGTCTGGGGTCACCTGGCCCTTCCGCGGCGGAATGCCGGTGGCGTGCTGTTGCGGCGTCCCCTCGAACTGCCTACCAGACACTGCTCAGAGGGCGGTCGCCGAAGCTTGCCCTGCGGGGTCACACGCCGTGGGCCGGCGGTGTCTGAGCCGGCTACCGTTCCGGCGCCCCGCGCCGCGGGGCGCGCGAGGTCTGTTGCGCGGACGGGTCTGACCGCCTGGGGGCGAAGCACGAGCGATGGCCCAGATGGCAGGCGGGGCCGGCGGCGTCCACCGTGAGAAGGACGGCGTCCCCGTCGCAGTCGATCTCGATCAGGCTCACGGCCAGGGTGTTGCCGGAGGTCTCGCCCTTGCGCCAGAGCCGGCCGCGACTCCGGCTCCAGAAGTGGGCCAGCCCGGTCTCGACGGTCCGCCGGTAGGCCTCCTCGTTCATGTGCGCCACCATCAGCACGCGCCCGTCGGAGGCCGCCTGGGCGACGGCCACCACCAGCCCTTCAGGTCCGAACCTGGGGGCGGTGGGCCGAGAGGCCGCCGTCATCGCCTGACGGGGAGGCCCAGCGCCTCCAGCCTGCGCTTGGTCTCGCCTATCGAGAAAGCGCCGGAATGGAAGATGGACGCCGCCAGGGCGGCGTCAGCCTCCCCCCGCATCAACACCTCGGCGAGGTCCTCGGGGCTGCCGGCGCCGCCGGAGGCGATGACCGGCAGGCCCACCGCCCGCGCCACCTCGCGCGTCAGGTCCACGTCGTACCCTGACCGGCCCCCGTCGGCGTCGATGCTGGTGACCAGGATCTCTCCCGCGCCCCTCCGCTCCGCCTCCCGGGCCCACTCCACGGCGTCGAGGCCGCAGGCGCGCCGGCCCCCGTGCGTGTGGACCTCCCAGCCCCCCGGCCGGCGCCGGGCGTCCACCGCGACCACGACCGCCTGGGATCCGAACGCCCTCGCGCAGCGCGTGATGAGCGCGGGGTCCGCGACCGCCGCGCTCTGGATGGAGACCTTGTCCGCGCCCGCTCGCAGGAGGTGGAGCGCGTCCTCCTGGCTGCGGACGCCGCCTCCCACGGTGAGCGGGATGAAGACCTCGCGGGCCGTCCGCTCGACGACGTCGACCATGGTCGCGCGTCCCGCCCAGGTCGCCTCGATGTCGAGGAAGACGATCTCGTCCGCGCCCTCGTCCGAGTAGAAGCGCGCCAGCTCGACGGGGTCGCCCTGGTCCTTGAGCCGTACGAACTCGACGCCCTTGACGACGCGCCCCCCGGCGACGTCAAGACAGGGGATGACGCGCTTCGAGAGCAAGGGGGGAGCCACCCGCGACCGCCTCACCGGCGAAGCGGGCGAACCTTTCCAGCAGGGCGAGGCCGACCCCCCCGCTGCGCTCGGGGTGGAACTGGACGCCGACCACGCCGTCTTTGGCCACGGCGCTCGCGAACGGGCGGCCGTGGGTCGTCGTACCGGCCACGATGGCGGTCTCCAGGGGCTCGGCGACGTAGGAGTGCACGAAGTAGGCGGCCTGTCCGTGGAGGCCGTCCAGAACGGGGTGGGAGCCCAAAAGATCGACGGTGTTCCAGCCCGTGTGGGGCACCTTCACGGGACCCTCCAGCGGTCTCACCAAGCCCTGCAGCACGCCCAGGCACAAAACGCCGTCCTCCGCGCTCCGCTCGAAGAGCAGCTGCATGCCCAGGCAGATGCCGAGGTAGGGGACGCCGCGGTCGATGGCGGCTCTGACGGCCCCGTCCAGGCCCCGCCGGCGCAGGGCGCCCATGGCCCGCCCGGCCGCCCCCACCCCGGGCACGACCACGGCCCGCGCGACCTCCAGCTCCCCCGGCTCCGAGACCAGCCGGGCCGGCACCCCCAGCCAGGCGAAGGCGTTCTCCAGGCTGCGGATGTTCCCCGCCTCGTAGTCGACGATCGCGATCACAAAAGGCCCTTGGTCGTGGCCGGCCGCCCGGCCAGGGTCGGGTCCACGGCCAGCGCCCGGCGCAGCGCCACCGCCAGCGCCTTGAAGGTGGCCTCGGCCATGTGGTGGTCGTCCCGCCCGCGCGTCGTCACGTGCAGCGTGATGCCGGCCCGGACGGCGAAGGTCTCCAGGAAGTGGGGGATGAGGCTCGTGGCGAGCGTGCCCAGGCTGGGCCCGGCGAGGGGCACGTCGACGACCGCGTAGCCCCGGCCCGAGCAGTCGACGGAGGCCCGGGCCAAGCTCTCGTCGAGGGGGCAGGCGGCCTCGCCGAAGCGCTCGATCCCGGCGCGGTCGCCGAGCGCCGCCGCGAAGGCCTGGCCGAGGACGATGGCGACGTCCTCCGCGGTGTGGTGGGCGTCCACGTCGAGGTCCCCCGAGGCCTGGACCACGAGGCCGAACCGGCCGTGCACCGCCAGCGCCCGCAGCATGTGGTCCAGGAACCGAAGGCCCGTGGAGACCTCGGGTTCCGTCCCGCCGTCGAGCCTGAGGTCGACCAGGACCCGCGTCTCACGGGTCTGGCGCTCGATCCGGGCCGCCCTCTCAGCAGTCACTCGAGGCCCTCCAGCTGGAGAGCGCCCGCAGCAGGCGCGCGTTCTCCTCCGGCGTCCTGACCGTGACCCTGATCCAGCCTTGGAGCGGAGATCCGGCCGAGAAGGTGCGGACGGCCAGCCCCCGCGCGAGCAGGGCGGGGGCGGCGGGCGCGGCCTCGGCGAGCAGGAAGTTGCCGGCCCCGCCCCGGCACCCGAGGCCGAGCGATCGGAGCTCACCGGCCATGCTTTCGCGCTCCTTCACGATCGCGGCCACGTGGGCCTCCATCGAGGGCCTGTCTTCCAGCGCGCGGACGGCGAGGGCCGCGGAGAGCGAGCTGACGCTGCCCGGGGGGCGGACCGCCCGCAGCGCCGTCGCCACCGCGGGCGAGGAGAAAGCGCAGCCGACGCGGGCGCCTGCCAGCCCGAAGGCCTTGCTCATGGTCCTCACCACGGCCAGGTTGGGGACCGAGGCCACGAGCGGCGCCAGCGTCAACCCGCCGAACTCGAAGTAGGCCTCGTCCACGACCACGACGCCGCTGCTGCCGGCGGCGAGAGCCTCGATGAACCCCTGGTCCAAGAGCTCCCCGGTGGGGTTGTTGGGGTTGCAGACGAAGGTCACGCGCGCGCCGGCCGCCGCACGCGCCAGCGCTTTCCTGTCGGTGGCGAGGCGGGGACCCGCCGGCACCCCCAGCACCCGACCGCCCGCCATCTCGGCGACCACCCTGAACATGGAGTAGGAGGGAAGGGAGGTGACCACGAGGTCGCCCGGCCCCACGAAGGCCTTGGCGATGAGGTCCAAGACCTCGTCCGCGCCCGCGCCCACGGTGACCGCCCGGGCCGCCACCCCCGCGTAGCGCGCCAGCGCCGAGACAAGCTCCTCATAGGAGCTGTCGGGGTACTCGTTGATGGGCGCGAGGGGCCGGGCGGCGGCCACCTCCACGCCCGCCCATGGCGAGGTGTTGGTGTCGAACCTGACCACCTGGCCCTCCTCGATCCCGGCCGCCGCGGCGATGGCGCGGCTGGGCGGCTCCCACGCGTAGGGCTCCAGGTGGCGGATGGCCGAGCGGGCGGAGGGACGCCACGCGTCCTCCCCCCCGCCCCCCTGGCAGCGAACGCGGACCGACTCCGCGTGGGCCGGCATCCCCTCGGCGGCCGCGAGTGCGGCGACGATGCGGCGGAGGCGGTCCAGGCCCTGGGCACTCACGGACTGGACCTGGAGGACGCGGCCGAAGTCGGCCAGGCCGAGGGCCCCGAAGGCGGCGCCGGCGCCCCCCGTGGGGAGGACGTGGTTGGCGCCCGTGGCGTAGTCGCCCGCCGCCGCCGGGGAGGTCAGGCCCAAAAAGACGGACCCCGCGCGGCTGACCTCCGGGAGGGCGGCCTCCGCCCCCTCGAAGGCGAGGATCAAGTGCTCGGGAGCGAACCCGTCGGCGAACCTCACCGCCGACTCGAGGTCGGGGGCGACGTGGACGCTGACCTGGGCGGCGATGTCCTGGAGGCGCCCGGCCACCTCTCCGGCCAGCCCGGCGTCGGGGGTGACGAGGACGGCGAGGGCGTCCGGGGCGTGCTCCGCCTGCGCCCTCAGGTCCGCCGCCACCCATTCCGCGGGGGCGCCGGGGCCGGCCACCACCACCACCTCGGAGGGCCCGGCCGGCATGTCGACGGCGACCTCGCCGAAGACCAGGAGCTTGGCCGCGGTGACGTAGCGGTTCCCGGGCCCGAAGATCTTGTCCACGGGGCGGATCGACTCGGTGCCGTAGGCCATGGCGCCGACGGCCTGGACCCCACCCACGGCGTGCACCTCCGTCACCCCGGCGAGGGCGGCGGCGGCGAGGACGGCCGCCGCGACGCGGCCCTCCTTCCCCGGGGGCGTGCAGAGGACGACCTCACGGCAACCCGCCAGCCGGGCCGGCACGGCCAGCATGAGCACGGTCGACGGGTAGGCGGCGCGGCCGCCCGGCACGTAGAGCCCCACGCGCCGCAGGGGCCGCCACTCGCGCCACACCCGCACCCCCCGCACCGGCTCCACCGCCTCCTCCCGGAAGCGCTGCGCTGTGTGGACGGCCTCGATGTGCGATCGGGCCTCGCGGAGCGCCGCCGCCAGGTCCGGGTCGAGCCCGGCCAGGGCCGCCTCCACCTCGGAGGGGTCGACACGCGAAGAGGCCAGGCGCGCTCCGTCGAAGCGCTCGGTGAGGGCGGCCACGGCCCCGTCGCCGCCCTCTCGCACCTGCGCCAGGATCTCGGCGGCGGCCCGGCGAGCGTCATCGGAGGCCCGCCGGAGCGAGCGCCCCTCGGCGGCCGGGGCGGCGCCGGCGGGCAGGGGCCGGGGGACGATCACGGGATCAGGTTCTCGATCTGCATGACCAGGATCGAGGAGGCGCCGGCCGCCTTGAGGGGCCCGAGCAGGTTCCAGACCAGGTCGGCGTCCACGACGGCGTGGACGGCGATCATGCCCGGGGTGGCGAGCTCCATGACGGTGGGGGCGCCCAGCCCCGGGATGATGCGCCTGACGCGCTCCAGCGCCGAGCGCTGGACGTTCAGCATCAGGTACTTGCGCCGGCCCGCCTCGACCACGCTGGCGAGGGCGGTCTGGACCAGGTCCCGGCGCCGGGCGGTCTCCCCCTCGAGCCTCGGGTTGGCGATCAGGACCGCCTGCGAGGCGAGCACGGTCGCGATCGGGCGAAGACCGTTGGTGGCGAGCGTGCTCCCGGTCGCCACCAGGTCCACGATGGCCCCCGCCACGCCCAGCAGGGGCGCCACCTCGACCGAGCCCCGGACCTCGATCAGCCGCGCCGACACACCCTTCTCCCGCAGGAAGCGGGCGGTCGTGCGCGGGTGGGAGGTGGCGATGGCCGAGCCCGCCAGCTGGCCGACCTCGGTCACCTCCGCGTCCTGAGGGACGGCCACCTGCAGGCTGCAGCGCCCGAAACCGAGCTCGAGCCTCTCCTCCACCTCCGCCCCCGACTCCAGCACCAGGTTGGAACCGGTGATGCCCATGTCCACGACGCCGTCCTGCGTGTACTCCGCGATGTCCTCGGTCCTCACGTAGAGGAGGTCCATCTCGAAGTTCTCGCAGGGGGCGAAGAGCCGGCGGGCGGCGGGCTCGAACCTGAAGCCGGCCTCCCTCAGGAGCGCCAGGGCGGGCTCCGCCAGCCTGCCCTTGCCGGGCACCGCCAGGCGCAGGCGGCAGCCGTCGCGCTCCCCCTCCAAGGGCCGCGTCACGGGCGGGGGCGCGTCCCCGCCTCCGCCCGGCGCCGGTCGAGGGCCAGCCTGTAGCCCCCCCGCCCGTAGCGCAGCCAGGTGTTGACGCGGGCGATGGTGGCCGTGCTGGCGCCCGTCCGCCGAGCGATCTCCAGGTAGTGGACCCCCTCCTCCAGGAGGCTCGCCACCTGCCAGCGCGCGGCCAGGGAGCGCAGCTCCTGGACGGTGCAGAGGTCGCGGAAAAAGCGCTCCGCCTCGTCGAGGTCGCGGAGGGAGAGCACGGCCCGCATGAGCGACTCGGCGCCGGGGGTGCGCCCGCCCTCGGGGAGCTCGGCCTCGTCGGGTTGCTTCAACACGGTAGCATGTTATCACGATGAAGCGGAGAGAGGCCGGGAGGCCCGCTTGGAGCTGATTCCCGCCATCGACCTCATCGAGGGGGGCGTGGTGCGCCTGCTGCGGGGCGACGGCGGCCGGCGCACGTCCTACCCTCAAGACCCGGTCGAGCTGGCCCTCTCGCTGGCCGGGGCGGGCGTCCCCCGCCTCCACGTGGTCGACCTCGAGGGTGCCTTCGCGGGGGGCTGGCGCAACCTCGACGTCGTGAGGAGGATCGCGGGGGCGGTCGACGTCCCGGTCCAGGTGGGCGGGGGGGCGCGCACCAGGGCGGCGGTGCTGGAGGGGCTCCGGGCGGGCGCCTCGCGCGTGGTCGTGGGCACGGCCGCCCTGGAATCCCCGGAGCTGGTGGGCGCGTGGGCGCGGGAGCTCGAGGACGGCCTCGTGGTCAGCCTGGACGGGCGCGGCCGGCGACTCCTGGGCCGGGCCTGGACCTCGGACCCCGGCCGCGAGCTCGTCCAGCTCGCCACGGCGCTGCGGGAGGCCGGCGTCCGCCGCTTCGTCCAGACCGAGGTGGCGAGGGACGGCGCGCTCGAGGGCGTGGACCTGGCCGGCCTGGCCGCGCTGCGCCCGCTCGGCCTCCCCGTCCTGGTGGCGGGCGGCGTGACCGGCCTCCAAGACGTCGCCTCGCTGCGGGCGGCGGGGGCGGAGGGCGCCATCGTGGGCAGGGCCCTTTTGGAGGGGCGGCTCGACCTCGGGCGGGCCCTCGAGGCCGCCTCCGGCCCGCCCGA
>JBOHUY010000307.1:0-5867 GCA_050735015.1 Candidatus Dormibacterales bacterium
CTTTGGACCGGCCTGTCGAGCTCGGCCAGGAGAGGCCGGGGCCCTGGCTCCATCAGCGCCCCTGGAACCGGGGCTCCCTTTTCTCCAGGAAGGCCCGGATGCCCTCGCGTGCGTCCTCTGACGCGAAGACGCGGCCGATCGCCTCACGCTCGAGAGCGTTGCCGGCGTCCAGCGTGAGGTCGTAGCCGAGGGCGGTCGTGATCTTGGCTCGCCCGATCGCCTCGCGGGGGCCCTCCGCCGCCTCTCGGGCATAGGCCATGGCCGCCTGGAGGCAGAGCTCGGGCGTCTCCAGGAGCCGGTCCAGGAGGCCCATCTGACCAGCCTCGTCAGGCGTCACGGTGCATCCCCTCACGATCATGTCCAGGCCCCGTGAACGCCCGACCAGGCGCGGAAGACGCTGGGTGCCCCCGTTGGCTGGGAAGAGGCCGAGTTTGACCTCGGGCAGCCCCAGCCGGTGGTCGCCCCGGGAGCCGAAGCGCAGGTCGCATGCGAGCGCGATCTCGAGGCCCCCGCCCAGGGCATGGCCCGTGATGGCGGCCACGAAGATGAGGGGGGTGCTCTCCATCTTGCGGAGGGCCTCGTGCATGAGCAGGACGGTCATCCAGCGGCGCCGCGGGGTGCCCGCCTCGAACTCGGCCACGTCGGCACCCGCGGAGAAGAATTTGTCGGAGGCGCTGCGGAGGACGACCGCCCCCACCTCCTCGTCGACCCGGAGCTCGTCGATGGCCCTTCCCAGGTCGCGGGCAAAGCCCGCCTCGTAGCTGTTGACGGGCGGCCTGTCGAGGACTAGGACGCCCACGGCGCCCTCTTTCTCCAGCCGCACGGACGTGCCGCTCAACCTGGCTCAAAATATCGCATATTCCGTCGCGGTCGTCCAGCGAACGTGAATGCATAGGTGGCCCGGGTGGGGAGGCGGGCGTGCCGGGCTCCTTGACGCGCCGCCCGGCGGGTGCTACCACCAGCGGGGTGAGAAGGGCCCTCCTGGCGGCCGAGCCCGAGCCCGTGGAGCTGGACCTGGACCGGACCGCGATCCTCGTCGTCGACATGCAGAACGCGTTCGCCAGCCCGGGCGGAATGCTCGACATGGCGGGTGTGGACATCGGGGGCGCGGGAGCGGCCATCGAGCGCACCGGGGAGGTGCTGGAAGCCGCCCGCGCGGGGGGCGTTCCGGTCGTCTACCTGGTGATCGGCTATGACGAGGCGCTCTCCAACGCGGGCGGCCCCAACTCGCCTCATCCTCGCAAAGAGCTGGGGCTGCGGCTCATGAGAGAGCACACTGAGCTGGCGGGGAAGGTGCTCACGTTCGGGACCTGGGACTTCGCCGTGGTCGACGCCCTGCGGCCCCGGCCGGGGGAGACCGTGATCGCGAAGGCCCGATACAGCGGGTTCGCGGGCACCAACCTCGACGCCGTGCTGCGGGGCCTGGGTGCCCGCCACCTGCTGGTGACGGGGACCACGTCCAACGTCTGCGTCGAGTCGACCATCCGGGACGCCTATTCCCACGAGTACTGGCCGGTGCTCGTCGCCGACGCGACCATGGCGGCCGGCCCCGACTTCGTGCAGCGGGCCACCGTCTATAACGTGAGCACCTTCTTCGGATGGGTGGCCAAAGGCGCGGATGTCGCGGGTGCGCTGTCCGGGGGCCCGGACCCGGCCGGATGACGCCGAGCGAAGACGCACGCTCCCCGGCCGTCAGATCACCTGCCGGTGCATCGGCTACGCGCTGGGGCGCCATCGCGACCAGACCCGCCACAACGTTCCGACCTGACGGCTGACGTCCCGGACGCTCCCCGGTGGCTGCCCGAGCCCGGACCCGGTTCTTGACACACCCGCTGCCTGTCGTCACGATTACCGCGACCAGTGGGGCGGGGCGGGGGGGCGCCGACGCCCGCGGCCGCGCGATCGCCGCAGCCCATCGTCGAGTTGGGAGGTGCCGGGAATGGCCGAGAAGGGTCTTTTCGACCGCGAGTTGAACCGCCGGGAGCTGCTCAAGACGGTCGGCGGCGGGGCTCTCCTGCTCGGTGCCGGCAGCCTGGCCGCGGCCTGCGGGGTCAACCTCAAGGGCAGCGGGCAGGGCAGCAGCGGGAAGATCGTGATCGGCTACGTCAGCCCCCAGACGGGTGAGGCCGCGGTCTTCGCCACCAGTGATAACTTCCTCGTCGACACGGTCAGGAGGTCCTCCGCCTACAAGAACGGGTTCAAGGTCGGGGGCAAGAAGTACGACGTCGAGATCGTCGTCAAGGACACGCAGTCGAGCCCCAACCGGGCCTCCGAGGTGGCGCGCGAGCTGATCCTGAGCGAGCACGCGGACATGATCCTGACCTCCTCCGCCCCAGAGGTCACCAACCCCGTCGCCACCGTCTGCGAGGCCAACGGCATCCCCTGCGTCTCGACGGTGGTGCCGTGGGAGTCCTGGTACTTCGGCCGGGGGGCCAAGCCGGGCCAGACCTTCACCTACACGACCTGCTTCTTCTTCGGGCTGAAGGAGTTTGCCGGCTGCTTCGTACCCATGTGGAACCGCATCCCCAACAACAAGATCGTGGCCGAGATGTACCCCAACGACGCCGACGGCAACGCCTTCCGCCAGAACTTCCCGCCCCTCATCAAGGCGGCCGGCTATACGCCCCTGGACGGGGGCGCCTATACGGATGGGACGACCGACTACAGCGGCATGATCAGCAAGTTCAAGGGCGGCCCCGCCCAGGTCTTCTCCAACGTCCCGCTTCCGCCCGACTTCAACACCTTCTGGAAGCAGGCCGTGCAGCAGGGCTACAAGCCCAAGATCGCGACGGTGGCGAAGGTGCTGCTCTTCCCCTCCGACGTGGCCGCGCTGGGTGACCTCGTCATCAACATCGCCACCGACGCCTGGTGGACGCCCTACCACCCCTACACTTCGACGCTCACCGGCCAGACGGCGCAGGCCTACGCGGCCGAGTTCGAGAGCCAGGCCGGCCAGCAGTGGGTGCAGACGCTGGGCTCGGGGCACTCGCTCTTCGAGATCGCCAAGGTGGCTTTCGAGGGGGCGGCCAACCCACGCGACCGCAAGGCGGTTGCGGCCCAGCTCCGCACGTTGAGCTACACCGGCATCAGCGGGCCCGTCGACTTCAGCAAGGGGCCGGTGCCGGGCGTAGCCATCATCCCCCCCCTGGGCGTGCAGTGGAAGAAGGGCACCAAGTACCCCTACGAGATGGCTGTGGTGGACAACTCCCTGGCGCCCAACGTCCCCACCAACGGGGCCCTCGAACCGACCAACGCGTGACGGGCGCCGCGCCCGTCCTCGAGCTGAGGGGGATCACCAAGAGGTTCGGCCGCATCACGGTGGCCGAGGACCTCTCCCTCGTGGTCGGGGCCGGCGAGGCGGTCGGCATCGTAGGGCCCAACGGGGCCGGCAAGACGAGCCTTTTCGGGGTCATCTCGGGGGACCTCGCCCCCGACGCCGGCGAGGTCAGGTTCGAGGGCCGCGCGATCACGCGCCTCGACCCCTCGGAGCGCTGCCGGCTGGGGATCGGCCGTACCTACCAGGTGCCGCGCCCCTTCGAGGACATGACCGTCTTCGAGAACGTGCTCGTGGCCGCCAACCGGGGGGCTGGCCTGAGGGGCCGCCGCAGCCAGGAGCTGGCGGCCGGGGTGCTGCGCGACGCCGGGCTGGGCCCCTTCGCCAACTGGCCGGCGGGCCGCCTCGGGCTGCTGGGGCGCAAGCGCCTCGAGCTCGCCCGCGCGCTCGCCACCGAGCCTCGGCTCCTGCTCCTGGACGAGGTCGCGGGCGGCCTCACGGACCGCGAGGTGGACGAGCTCCTCCTGATCGCATCGTCGGTGCAGGCGAGCGGGGTGGCCATCGTGTGGATCGAGCACGTGGTGCGGGCGCTGACGGGGATCGTGAACCGGCTGATCTGCCTGGCCGGCGGCCGCTTCATCGGGGACGGCCGCCCCGACGAGGTGCTCGCCAGCCCCGTCGTCAAAGAGGTCTTCCTGGGCACGGACTACGGGGCCGCCGGCGACGGGGGCGGTTCCGCCGGGGAGTGACGGTGCCCCTGCTGGAGGTGCGTGAGCTGACGGTCCGGCATGGTCAGCTGACCGCCCTGGCCGGCGTCAGCCTGAGCGTGGAGGCGGGGGAGACGCTGGCCGTGATCGGGGCCAACGGGGCGGGCAAGTCGACGCTCCTGCGCACCATCGCGGGACTTCACCGGCCGGCGGCGGGGGCGGTCCTCCTGGAGGGAAGGGACATCACGCGGCTGCCGCCCCACCGACGCGTGGCCGAGGGCATCGTGCTCGTGCCCGAGGGACGGCGGCTCTTCCCTTCCCTGACCGTGGAGGAGAACCTGCTGGTGGGCGCGGCCCACGCCCGGCCCGGGCCCTGGGACCTGGGGCGGGTGGTCGCCCTCTTCCCCTGGATGGCGGACCGCCGCCGCCAGCTCACCGTCCAGCTCTCGGGCGGCGAGCAGCAGGCGGTCGCCGTCGGGCGCGCGCTCGTCGCCAACCCGCGCGTGCTGCTCCTCGACGAGATCTCGCTGGGGCTCGCCCCCATCGTGGTGCGCCGCCTCTACCAGGTGCTGCCCGAGCTGCTCTCGAGCGGGGTCACCATCCTGGTCGTGGAGCAGGACGTGACGCAGGCGAGGCGGGTGGCGGACCGCGTCCAGTGCCTACTCGAGGGCCGGACGACCCTGCTCGGCAGGGCCGCCGAGCTGAGCGCCGCTGAGATCGAGGCGGCATACTTCGGCCTCGGCCTGAGGGGCGGGGCGGCCCCGGCCGGGGAGGGCGCCGGATGAGCTGGGTCAACGCGCTCGTGCAGGGCGTCATGCTGGGCGGGCTCTACGCGCTCTTCGCCTGCGGCCTCTCGCTCCTCTTCGGCGTCATGCGGGTGGTCAACCTCGCCCACGGGGACTTCGCGGTCCTCGCCGCCTACCTGGCCCTTTTGTTCATCGGCACCCTGCACCTGCCTGCGCTGGGGGCCTTCCTGATCGTGGTCCCGCTCTTCGCGCTGGTCGGGTACGCGGGGCAGCGCCTGATCATCCAGCGCAGCCTCGACATCAGCCCCATAACCACGCTACTGGTCACTTTCGGGCTTTCCATCGTCATCCAGAACGCGCTCCTGGAGGGCCTCTCGGCCAACAGCCACTCCTTCGACGTCGGCGTGCTCACTTCGGGGTCCTTCCGGCTCAGCGGCCAGCTCTCGATCGGCTACCTGTCCCTGGTCATCTTCGTCCTGGCCGTGGTCGTGCTGGTGGGCCTCCAGATGCTCCTCTCGCGGACGGGGGTCGGCCGCCTCATCCGGGCGGCCGCCGACGACCAGGAGGCGGCCCGCATCGTGGGCGCCAACGACCGCCACATCTTCGGGATCGCGGCCGCGCTCGCCTTCGCCTCCGTCGCCGTGGCGGGCGTGGTCTTCGGCATGTACTCGTCCTTCGACCCCTCCATCGGCCCCCAGCGGCTGATCTTCGCGTTCGAGGCCGTCATCATCGGAGGGGTCGGCTCGGTCTGGGGGACCCTGGCCGGAGGCATCATCCTGGGCGTGGCCCAGGCCGTGGGGGCCCAGGTCGACCCCAGCTCGGGCGTTCTGGCCGGCCACCTGGTGTTCCTGGCCGTGCTCGCCTTCCGCCCCCGCGGGCTCATCCCGGCCCGGGTCTTGTGAGCGCGAGCGGCCCCGCGCTGGGCCGGCCCGCCCCGCCGCCGCCCTCGGTCCGGGTCACCCGGGCAGGCCGCTCCACGCCCTGGGTGGCGCTCGGCTCGGTGGTCACCCTGGGCGTCCTCGCCCTTCTGCCCCTCCTGGTCTTCTCCAACGTCACGGACCTGCTGGTGAACTTCTTCATCCTGCTCGTGGTGGCCAGCATGTGGAACCTGCTGGCCGGCTACGCGGGGCTGATCTCGGT
>JBOHUY010000308.1:0-3476 GCA_050735015.1 Candidatus Dormibacterales bacterium
ACTTCATGCTTCTCTCCGCGGCCTACCGGCGCGGCGATCTCTCCAGCGTGTACCCGATCGCGCGGGGCACGGCCCCCCTGCTGGCGACAGGGGCCGGCCTCGTTGTCCTGGGCGAACGGCTCACCGCCCCCCAGGCGGCCGGGGTGGCGGCGCTCCTGATCGGGATCTGGACCGTGCGGCGGCCCTCCGCGGGCGCGGCCTCGGGCCTGGCCGTGCTCACCGGCGTCGCCATCGCGACCTACTCCTCGATCGACGCCGTGGCCGTGCGGGGCGCCCCGCCCTGGCTCTACGCGTGGCTCTTGTGGGTGCTGACCTCGGGGGCTCTGACTGCCGTGGCCGCTCTGCGCCGGGGCCCGGTCGGGGCGGCGGACCCGGAGGCCGGACGGCCCCCCCCCGGGTGGGGCGTGGCGGCGGCCGCCGGCGTCCTCATGACGGGCGCCTACGTGCCCATCCTCTTCGCCTTCAGCATGGCGCCGCTGGCACTGGTGGCGCCTCTTCGGGAGTCGGGAATAGTGCTGGCGGCGGGATGGGGGGTTCTTCGCCTGGGCGAGCGGGAGCGCTGGGGCCTGCGGCTGGCCGGGGCCGCCCTGGTCCTGGCCGGAGTGGTCCTGCTCGCCTACTGAGTGTGGGCCGGCCCGCCCTCGGGAGCTAGTCCGAGGGCGCCTGCGAGGCCTCGGCCCCGAGGGCTCCTCGCAGCTGGCGAAGGATCTCCTGGTTGTTGCTGTCCATGGCGTCCGCCACCGCGCTGGCGACCGCCTCGGCGCCGTCATCGAACCCGGCCTCCTCGAGCTGGGCCTCGATGGCCGCCCGAAGGGTGGCATGACTGAGACCCAGCCGAGGCAGTGCCCCCTGTCGCTGCTCACTCATCTCCAACCTCCTCGCCTGGTGGCGATTCCAGTCGCGCTTTCGCGCCGAGGACAAGGTGCCCCTGGTGGGGGCAAGGACGCGCAGCGGGTCGATCTCCAACTCGGCCGGGCCGGTGTCGCCGGGCCCCCGGCCGACAAACGCAGTATGCCGTCCGGCGTGGCCTCTATGTCTCCCGGCCGCCCGTCCTTCTCGGCGCCAGGGCCATCGACACGTGAACGGTCCCCCCGGCGGTCCGGCTGGTGGTCGGGAGCCCGCTTTCGGCGAGGAGGCGCAGCATCTTCTCGTTCTCGGGCAGGACCTCAGCCACGAGACCGCGGACCCCGTGCTCGCGAGCTATGCCGGCCAGCCGCCCCAGCAGCATGGTGCCGACGCCGTGGCCCTGATGTTCATCGTCGACGGCGAACGCGACCTCGGCCTCGTCTGTGGCGGCCACCCGCGCGTAACGGCCGACACCGATGAGGCGATCCTCCTGGAAGACCAGGAGCGCGAACCTGTCGGCGTAGTCGACGTCCAGGAGGCGGTGCAGCTGTTCGCCCTCGAGGCGGGGGAGGGGGGCGAAGAAGCGCAGGTAGACGGTCTTTTTCGAGAGGCGGCCGTGCAGGTCCACGAGGAGGTCGCCGTCTGCCGGGCGTATGGGCCGGACGAACACGGAGGTGCCGTCCCTCAGCAGAGCGCTCGACTCGTACCCCTCGGGATAGGCGGCCAACGAGGCCAGTTTAGGCCGGCTCCGGCGCGGGGTACGTACCTGGCGTGAGGCTGGATCGACTGACGGAGAAAACCCAGGAGGCGCTCCGCGGCGCCTCCGACCTGGCCGCCGAGAGGGGCCAGCAGGCCATCGAGCCGGAGCACCTGCTCCTGGCCATGATGGCGCAGCCGGACGGCCTCGCGCCGGCCGTGCTGGACGCGGCCGGGATCCCCCGAGGGCCCGTCGAGGCGGCCCTGCGCGCCGCCGTGGACGGCTTTCCGAGCGTGCGCGGAGCCGGGCAGGCGTATCTGGCTCCTCAGCTCTCGGAAGGCCTCGACCGCGCCGAGACGGAGGCGGCCCAGCTCAAGGACGAGTACACCTCCGGGGAGCACGTGCTCCTGGCCCTCTCCGACCGGCCGGCGCTGCGCGAGGCCGGCGTCACGCGTGAGCGCATCCTGGGCGCCCTGAGGCGGGTGCGCGGGCACCAGCGGGTGACCGATCCCAATCCCGAGTCGAAGTACCAGGCGCTGGAGCGCTACGGGCGCGACCTCACCGCTCTGGCCGCGGCGGGGAAACTGGATCCGGTGGTGGGCAGGGACGAGGAGATCCGCAGGGTCATCCAGGTCCTCTCCCGGCGGACCAAGAACAACCCCGTCCTCATCGGCGAGCCCGGCGTCGGGAAGACCGCCATCGCGGAGGGGCTGGCGCAGAGGATCGCGGCCGGAGACGTCCCCGAGGGCCTCAAGGGGCGGCGTGTGGTCGCCCTCGACCTGGGCTCCCTGGTGGCCGGGGCCAAGTACCGAGGCGAGTTCGAGGACCGGCTCAAGGCGGTCCTCAAGGAGGTCGTGGAGGCGGACGGCCAGGTCGTCCTCTTCGTGGACGAGCTCCACACCCTGGTGGGCGCGGGAGCGGCCGAGGGCGCCATGGACGCCGCCAACCTGCTCAAGCCCGCCCTCGCCAGGGGGGAGCTGCGTGCGATCGGGGCCACCACCCTCGACGAGTACCGCAAGCACATCGAGAAGGACGCCGCCCTGGAGAGGCGCTTCCAGCCCGTCATGGTCGACCAGCCCGGCGTCGAGGACACGATCAGCATCCTCCGGGGCCTGCGGGAGAGGTACGAGGTCCACCACGGCGTCCGCATCAAGGACTCGGCCCTGGTCGCGGCTGCCGTGCTCTCCAACCGCTACATCTCGGACCGCTTTCTCCCCGACAAGGCGATCGACCTCGTCGACGAGGCGGCGGCCAAGCTGAGGATGGAGATCGATTCCATGCCCGTCGAGCTGGACGAGCTCGAGCGCCAGATCCGCCAGCTGGAGATCGAGCGCCAGGCCCTGCGCAAAGAGGCCGACGCCGGCTCCCGCGAGCGCCTGGAGGGGGTCGAGAGGCAGCTCGCCTCCCTGGCGGAAGCCCGGGACGGACTGCGAGAGCGGTGGGAGAACGAGAAGACCGTGATCGCCTCCATCCGTGACCTCAAGGGCCGCCTCGAGGAGCTGCGCCACAGCGCCGAGCGCGCGGAGCGCGCGGCCGACTACGAGACCGCGGCCCGCCTGCGCTACGGGGATCTGGTCGAGGTGGAGCGGAGGCTGGGTGAGCAGAACGCACGGCTGGCCGAACTGCAGCGAGGCGGAGCGCTCTTGAAAGAGGAGGTGGACGAGGAGGACGTGGCCGAGATCGTCGCCAAGTGGACGGGCATCCCCGTGTCGCACCTCATGGAGGGCGAGGTGGCCAAGCTCCTGCGGATGGAGGAGCGGCTCCACGACCGCGTCGTCGGCCAGGAGGAGGCCGTCGAATCGATCGCCAACGCGGTTCGGCGGTCGCGGTCGGGGCTCTCGGACCCCAACCGCCCGGTGGGCTCCTTCATATTCCTGGGGCCGACCGGGGTCGGCAAGACCGAGCTCGCCCGCGCCCTGGCCGAGTTCATGTT
>JBOHUY010000309.1:0-3840 GCA_050735015.1 Candidatus Dormibacterales bacterium
CTTCCAGGGCCTGCCACAAAAAGAGCTCGGCACCATCGCGCGCGCTCTCCGCGAGGTGGAGCTGCCGGCCGGGCGGACGCTGACCTCGGTCGGAGACTCCGGCGTCGGCTTCAGCGTCATCCTGGCCGGCGAGGTGAACGTCCGCACGGTGTCGGGGCGGACGCGCCGCATGGGGCCGGGCCAGCACTTCGGCGAGATGGCCCTCCTGGACCGCGAGGGCCGCAGCGCGGACCTCGTCGCCGAGACCGACCTGCGGCTCGGGGTCATCACCGAGTGGGGCTTCAAGAGCTTTCTCGCCGAGCACCCCGAGGTCGCCTTCCGGATGCTGACCTCGCTCTCCCGGCGCGTGCGCGAGGCGGAGGCGGCGGAGGCCGGCTGAGCCTCAGCCGGCGCGGCCCGCCGCGCCCACGACGCGCCAGGCGGGGACCGGGCGGTCGAACCCCTTGAGATCCAGCTCGACGCCCTCCGCCGCCGTCCGCCGGCCCTCCAGGTGGACCGCCAGGCGTCGGTGCGTCTCCTCGCTGAGCAGCACCTGGCCGGGGCCGGCGGCGGACTGCAGGCGAGCCGCCAGGTTGGTGGTCGGACCGAGGACGCTGGTGTTGGCTCCCGCCGCCAGCGCCCCCACGACGGCGGGCCCGGTGGCGATGCCGGCTCCCACGGGCAGCCCCAGGAGAGAGGCCTTGTCCATGATCGCGAGGGCCGCCTCGTAGGCGTGCAGGGCGTGGTCGACCGACGTCCCGGAGACGTTGAAGGTCGCCATCACGGCGTCGCCCGCGAACTTGTCCAGGAGGCCGTGGCCACGGGCCACCTCCTTGACCGCCCAGCGCTGGAACGTGGAGATCATGTCGGCCAGGGCGGGGGCCGGGGTGCGGCCCGCGAGGGCCGTGTAGCCGCGGACGTCGGCGAACAGCACCGAGACCATCCTCTCCCCGGCCGCGGGGGGCGGGAGGGGGGGCTGGGCGTCGGCGTCGGCCTCTCCCTCGGCGCGCGGGAGGTCGAGCTCGAACCCCAGGCGGGCGGCCACAGCCGCGGCCAGCCTGACCGTCAGCCGGGCGGAACGGGGAGCCGCCTCGGCCGCGATCTGGCGGCACCTGGCGGCCGCCCCCTCCGCGTCACCCGCCTCGGCGTCCGCCTCGGCCAGCGCCAGCCCCGCCCGCCAGGCGCCGAGCAGGAAGGTCTCCTCACGAAATCGCCCCTGCGCCGCCGCCAGGAGCTGGCGCCCGCCTTCCAGGTCGCCCTCCGCGAGCGCCAGCCGGCCGCGCGCCGCCAGCACCCTCGGCAGGCCCCCCACCTCCTCCCCCGCGGGCACCGCACCGAGGAGCTCGCGCAGGCGGGCGGTCGAAGGGCCGGCCAGGACCTCGGCGGCGGCGTCGAGGGGCGACCCCGTCGCGCATGCCGAGGGATCGAGGGCGCCGGCCACGGCCGTGGCCGCCTCCCAATCGCCGGCGGCGAGCTGGACGGCGATGCGCGCGGCGCCGTCGTAGAGCTGGTCTTGGGCCTCGACCCGGGAATCCGGGGGAGGCATCACCCGGGCCGCCTCCGCCCCCTCGCCCGCCTCCGCCAGGCAGTGGGCGAGGAGGACCTGCGCGCGCCAGAGGTTCTTGCGGTTGCCCGAGCGCTGCCCCCCCTCCACGGACCGCCGCGCGGCCGCCAGGGCGTCGGGGATCTCGCCCCGGTGGAGCGCGACCAGGCCGTTCGCGTAGTGGCCGAGGTCGAACACGCGCTGGCCCTCCTCCAGGAACCGGCCCAGCCAGCGCTGGCCCGTGCGGCCGAGGCCCAGGTGGACGGCCATCCAGGCCGCGTTGTAGGTGGCGTTCTGGGCCTGGAAGTAGTGGCCGCCGGCCTCCGAGGCCGCGTAGCTGGCCTCGAAGCTGTCGAAGCCTTTGGAGATCTCCCCGAGGGCGACCTCGGCGATGGCCTTGAAGCCGACCGCCCAGGCCGCCTCCCGTCCCTCCCCGGCGGCGCGCGCGATCTGCTCCGCCTTGCCGGCCTGCTCCAGGCAGTGGGCGGAGTCGAGGGCGAACACGGCCAGCCCGGCGAGACGGATGTAGACCACGGCCAGGGCCGCGCTCGGCCCCAGCGGTTCCAGGGCCCGCCGGGCCCTCTCGAACTCCTCGCGGGCGGCGTCGGTGCGCTGCAGCTCCCAGTGGCAGCGGCCCAGGAGGACCCGCTGGGAGGCCGCCTCCACCCCCTGCCCGGCCGCCTCCAGGCGGCGCACCCCCTCTTCCAGGAACCTCCGCGCGGTCTCCGACTCGTCGTTGTTCCAGCAGGCCTCGCCGGCCAGGCAGAGCAGGCGCCCGCTCTCGGCCGGGTCCGCGACATAGGGGATGGCGCACTCGTAGAGCTCGGCGGCGGCCCGGAAGGCGTGCGCCGCCGAGGCCTCGGCCGCGGCCCTCACGCACATCCCGGCCGCCTCCTCGTGCCGCCCGGCAGCCATCAGGTGGTGCGCCACGTCCACCGCCCGCGGCTCCGGACGCCTGAGGAGGGCATCGGCGACGCGGGCGTGCACCTGCCGCCGCCGGGGCACGATCATCTCGTCGTAGATGGCCTCGCGGGTGAGGGCGTGCCGGAAGCGGTACCTGCCCAGACCCAGGTCGGCCTCCTGGAGGAGCTGCTCCAGGACGCAGCGCTGGAGCGAGGCCAGCACGGCCGGTTCGGGCTGCCCGGTGACCTCCACGAGCATGGCGGCGTCGAAGGCCTGGCCGATGACGGCGGCCGCCTCCAGGACCTCCGCCACCTCGGACCCCAGCCTCCCCACCCGCAGGAGGACGGTGTCCCTGACGGTCTGGGGGAGGCGCATCTCCGCGATCGCCTTGCGGTCCCAGCCCGCCTCCGTCCTGTAGATCTCGCTGCGGTCGACGGCGTCCTTGAGCATCTCCTCCAGGACGAAGGGGTTGCCCTCGGTCCGGTCCCGGAGGAAGCCCGCGAACTCCTCGCTCACCTCCTCGCCGTCGAAGATCGCGGACAGCATGGCGGCGATCTCCGCCTGCGTGAGGGGCGAGAGCTCGATCGCCCGCACCGCCCCCGCCCGCCGCCAGCCCTGGACCGTCGGCAGCAGCGGGTGCCGGCGATGGAGCTCGTCCGTCCGGTAGGTGGCGACCACGAGCACGCGCGCTCCCCGCAGCCGGCGCGTGAGGTAGTCGAGCAGCTCGCGGCTGGCGGCGTCCGCCCAGTGCACGTCCTCGACCGTCAAGAGCAGTCCCCTGTCCTGGGCGACGTGTCGGAGGAGCACCGAGATGGCCTCGAAAAGGCGCAGCTTGCCCTGCGTGGGGTCGCCGCCTAGGGGCGCGGCGGGCCCCAGCTGGGGGAAGAGCTGGGCCAGGTCGGCGGCCGCGTAGCCGAGTGCCCGGCCCACCTCGGCGGGGTCGACGGCGGAGAGATGGTTCCCGATCGCCTCCAGGAAGGGGAGGTAGGGGAGGGCGAGGTCCGCCTCCGAGCATGCGCCGGACATGACCGCGCAGCCCAGCGACCGGGCGCGTCGCCCGACCTCGGCCGCCAGGCGGCTCTTGCCCATCCCGGCCTCCCCGCCCAGCACGACGACGCCGCCGTTGCCCCGCATCGCCTCCAAGAGCGCGTCCTCGAGCTCTGAGAGCTCGGCCTCCCTGCCCACGAGGACCGCGCAGAGCGCCCTCACGACAGCCATTTGGGGAGCCATTGTGCGACGAGGGGACGGAGATGTCCCGGCGCGCTCGGAACCCCTCTGCGTGCCGGGCCCACGCCGGCCTTCCGAAATCTCGCCCGACCTGGGGCGATGGGCACGTGGCGGGGCGCGTCGGGAGGCCCCGCCGGCGGTCGACGCCGACGTGGTCAGGCCAGGCCGGGGCGGACGGCCGACCGTGG
>JBOHUY010000310.1:0-32383 GCA_050735015.1 Candidatus Dormibacterales bacterium
GCAGACGGTCGAGCTCCAGGTCCACACCCACGTCCGTGAGGACCAGATCGCGCTCTACGGGTTCCGCACCCCGCAGGAGCTCGAGCTCTTCGAGATGCTGATCGAGGTGGACGGCGTCGGCCCGCGCGTGGCCCTCAACATTCTGGGCGCGGCCAGCGTGGACCTCCTGCGGCGGGCCGTGCTGGCGGAGGACGTGGCCCCCATCAGGCGCGCTCCGGGCGTCGGCCCGCGGACGGCCCAGAAGGTCATCATCGACCTCAAGCCGAGGCTCCAGGCGGCCGCCGGTGAGGAGACCCTGGTGGGCGTCCCCGTGGCCGGGGACGGCCGCGCCCCGGCCCAGGTGGAAGAAGCCCTGCGGGGCCTCGGGTTCTCGGCGGCGGAGGCGCGGCGGGGCATCAGCGGGGTGGACTGGGGCCGCTCCCCGGCCCCCGAGGAGGCGCTCGCGGTCGCCCTCAAGGCACTCGGCCGGTGAGCGCGCGCGAGGCCGGGGCGGGCGCGAGCGGAGAGGCCCCGGAGAGGGTCCTGGACCCGGCCGCGGGCGCCGACGAGGACCAGCTCGAGTCCTCATTGAGGCCCGCCATGCTGGCCGAGTACGTCGGGCAGGAGGCCATCAAGGAGAACCTCGGCATCCTCCTGGAGGCGGCGCGCCGGCGCGGCGAGCCGGTCGAGCACGTGCTCTTGTGCGGCCCCCCGGGACTCGGCAAGACCACCCTCGCGAACATCATCGCCAACGAGCTGGGCGTGGCCATCCGCACCACCAGCGGTCCCGCCATCGACCACGCCGGTGCCCTCGCCTCCATCCTCACCAACCTGGGCGACAGGGACGTCTTCTTCGTCGACGAGATCCACCGCCTGAACAGGGTGGTCGAGGAGTCGCTCTACCCCGCCATGGAGGACTACTCCTTCGACATCGTGCTGGGCAAGGGGGCGGGGGCGAGCGCCATGCGGCTCAGCCTCGCCCACTTCACGGCGGTGGGGGCGACCACCCGCCAGGGGCTGCTCTCCTCGCCCCTCCGAGACCGATTCGGGGCCGTCTACAGGCTGGACTTTTACACGAGGCCCGAGCTGGAGCTGATCGTCAGGCGCTCGGCCCGGATCCTGGCCGTGGACATGGAGGACGCCGCCGGGGAGGAGATCGCGCGCCGCTCTCGGGGGACGCCCCGCATCGCCAACCGGATCCTGCGCCGGGTCAGGGACTTCGCGCAGGTCCGCGCCCAGGGCCGAGCCACTTTGGAGGTGACGCTCAAGGCCCTGACCATGCTGGACGTGGACGTGGAGGGGCTGGAGCCGCTGGACCGGCGCATCCTCGAGACCATGATCCTCAAGTTCGGGGGCGGGCCGGTCGGACTCGACACCATCGCCACCGCCCTGAGCGAGGAGCCGGAGACGGTGGAGGAGGTCTACGAGCCCTTCCTGATGCAGCGCGGGTTCCTGGCCCGGACGCCCCGGGGCAGGGTGGCCACCCCCCTCGCCTACCGTCACCTGGGCATGGCCCCGCCTCCGCCCGGCACCGAGCAGGGGACGCTCCTCTAAGGGCCATGACGTCGGCGGGTCGGCTGCTGGTGGCGGTGGGGGGCGTCCTGCTGCTCGTCGGGCTCCTCATGATCCTGGCCGGGCGCTCCGGTCTGCCCGGCACGCTGGCCCTTCGGCGCGGTCCCCTGACGGTCGTCTTCCCGGTCCTCGCCAGCCTCGCCGCCTCGGTCGTCCTGACCGTGGTCTTGAACCTCATCCTCCGCTCCCGGGGGTGATGGGGTCCGCCCGGCCCCGGCCGGCGACGCCCCCCCGGCGCCCCCGGACGCACCTCGGTCGGGGACACTAGAATCGCCGCGAACCCTTGCAGCTAGTCCTGGCCTGGCCCGTCCGCCTCCTCGTCGTCGCGCTGATCCTCTTCTCGGTCTTCACCGACGGGGCTGGATACGTGTACCGGGTCATGCACCACGACCCCCTGACCGGCTCGGTGCCGGGCCTGCCTCCCAACTTCGGGGGCTGGCAGGTCTACATCCACAAGGGCCTCGACCTTCAGGGCGGCACCCAGATGACGCTCCAGCTCACGGGCGTGCCCCCCGGCCGCGACATCAAGCAGGTGCAGCAGACCGCCATCGACGTCATCAGCCGCCGCATCAACGCGCTGGGCGTGAGCGAGCCCATCGTCCAGTCCGAGGGCCGGGACCGGATCCAGGTCCAGCTGGCCGGGGTCTCGGCCGCCCGGGCGCAGCAGGTCATCGGCCGCACGGCCCGGCTGGTCTTCACGACCTGGGTCAAAGATCCCTCCGACCCCAACGGCAAGCTGACCGCGGGCAGCCCCTTCCCGGGCTACAAGCCCAAGCTCACGGGGCTCACGGGGGCGGACGTCACCAGCGCCGACGCGCAGTACCTGAGCGCGACCGGGACGGTCCCCCAATGGGTGGTCAACATCACCTTCGACTCCCCCGGCGCGACGATCTTCGGGACGCTCACGCAGAACGCCTACAACACGTGCCCGGGCGCCAGCAACGACTGCCAGACGCGCCACATCGCGACCTGGCTGGACCTCACCCAGCAGGACGTCAACAACTGGGACAAGGTCTGGCCACAGGTCACGCGCTCGGCGGACTCGGGCGGCAAGCTGCTCTCCAACCCGACCATCACGTCGCCCATCCTGGGCGGCCAGGCCCAGATCAACGGGAGCTTCACGGCCGACTCCGCCAAGGCCCTCGCCACCGACCTCAACTCGGGCGCGCTGCCCGCCACGCTGACCGTCCTGCAGTCGAGCGACGTGGGCGCCAGCCTGGGCGCGGACTCCATCCGGCAGAGCCTGGCCGCGGGGCTCCTGGGGCTCGTGATCGTGATCATCTTCATGGTCGCCTACTACAGGGTCCCGGGCCTGCTGGCCAGCATCGCCCTCATCATCTACGCCGGCATCGTGCTCATGGTCTTCAAAGTGGTGCCGGTCACCCTCACCCTGCCCGGGCTGGCCGGCTTCGTCCTCAGCGTCGGCATGGCCGTCGACGCCAACGTCCTGATCTTCGAGAGGTTCAAGGAGGAGATGCGCAACGGCCGCACGGTGGCGGCCGCGGTCGAGGCCGCCGTGCGCCGGGCCTGGCCCGCCATCCGCGACTCCAACACGTCCACCATCATCACGAGCCTCATCCTCGCCTTCGCGGGGTCGGGGGAGGTGAAGGGCTTCGCCGTGACCCTCATGATCGGGGTCTTCTTCAGCCTCATCTCGGCCATCGTCATCACGCACAACCTGCTCGCCATCGTGCTCACATTCGGGACCTTCAAGAACCGCTCACTGCTGGGCGCCGACCTTGGCCGAGCCTGAGTCGCTGGTCGCCGGCCCCGGCGACGCGGCCGCCGAGGAGCCCGCCCCCCGGCGCGCCCTCGACATCGTCGGGCGCCGGAACTGGTTCTTCGCCGCCTCGCTGATCATCATCGTGCCGGGCATCCTCTCCATGCTCTTCCGGGGCTTTCTGCTCGGGATCGACTTCCAGGGCGGCACCGAGTTCTTCCTCAAGTTCAACTCCAGCCCGCCTCTGGCGCGCGTCGAGGCCGCGGTCGTCCGGGAGAACGTGAACGGCGTCGTGCAAAGGACGGCGACGGGGACCTACATCATCCGCACCAACCCGCTCCAGCCCGTCGACCAAAGGCGCTTCGAGGACGCCCTCTCGGCCAGGCTGGGCCCCGTCGACACCAGCGCCAGCCAGGTCAACGAGGTGGGGCCCACGGTGGCCTCGGAGATCGTGACCGGGGCCCTCATCGCCGTCGTGGCGGCGTCGGCCTGCATCCTCCTCTACCTCACATTCCGGTTCCGCAACGTCCCCGGGGGGTGGCGCGCGGGGGTCCAGTTCGGGGGCAGCGCGCTCCTGGCGCTCCTTCACGACGTCTTCGTCGTGACCGGCATCTTCTCGATCCTGGGCAAGGTATTGGGCCTGCGCATCGGGGAGATCGACAGCCTCTTCCTGACCGCCGTGCTGACGGTGGTGGGCTTCTCGGTGCACGACACCATCGTGGTCTTCGACAGGATCCGCGAGAACCTCGTCCTCTCCCGCCGGCTGACCTTCGAGCAGGTGGTCAACCTCAGCATCATGCAGACGGCCGACCGCTCGGTCATCACCAGCTTCACCGTGGTCCTGGTCCTGCTCGCCCTCCTCCTCTTCGGAGGGGACACGCTGCGCGGCTTCGTTCTCGCCCTCTTGATCGGGATCGTGTCCGGGACCTACAGCTCGATCTTCAACGCGTCGCCCCTCCTGGTCGTGTGGCGAAGGCTGAGACCGGTCACGTGAGAGCGGCCGCGTTGAGGCTTCCGCGGGCATCGGGAGCCAGGCCCTGGTAGGCTCGGAAAAGGCACCGCAAGTCATGCCCAGCTGGCCGTTGCAAGCCATCCGGGGGCTGCTTGAGCCCAGCCTCCGCCACCTCGGCTTCGAGATCTACGGGCTCCAGCAGGCGGGCGGGGGAGGCCGGACCCTCCGCATCGCCCTCGACCGCGCCGGCGGCGTCAGCCTCGACGACTGCGCCCGCGTCAGCGAGATGGTGGGTCCCCTGCTCGACCAGGCGGCCCTCATCCCCGGGCCCTACACCCTCGAGGTCTCCTCGCCCGGCGCCGAGCGCGCCCTGCGGGCGCGCCCCGAGTACGAGAGGTTCGTCGGGAGCCGGGTCAACGTCCGCTACCGCATGGACGGCTCGGAGGCGGTGGTAGAGGGTGACCTGCTGGCCGTGGACGGAGCCGGGATCGCGGTCAGGCTGCGGACCGCGGACGTCCTCCACGTGTCCTGGGAAGACATCCTGGCTGCCCGCCTCGCAGTCTCCATCTGATGGCGACTGAGTTCATCTCAGCCCTCGAAGAGCTCACCACCGCGCGGGGCGTGCCCCTGGAGGACGTGCTCCGCACCGTCGAGCAGGCCCTCGCCGCCGCCTACCGGAGGGCCTTCGACCCCGCCGCCGAGATCACGGTCCGCCTGGACCCGGCCACGGCCGAGATCCGCGTCACCGGCCGCCGCGTCCTCGAAGACGGCCGCGAGGAGGTGCAGGAGCTGCCCACCGACGAGTTCATCCGCATGGCCGCGCAGACGGCCAAGGCGGCCGTCCTCCGGCACCTCAGGGACCTTGAGCGCGAGAGCGTCATGGAGGAGGTCTCGCAGCGCCGGGGCGAGCTCGCGGCGGGGGTGGTGGACCGCTCGGAAGGGGGCTCCTGGGTCATCGACCTCGGCCGTGTGGAGGGCCTGATGCCCGCCGAAGAGCAGATCCCCGGGGAGGTTTTGCGGGTGGGCCGGCCGGTCACCGTGGTGATCCTCGATGCCTATCGACGGGGCCACTCGGCGCAGGTGAGGGTGTCGCGCGCGAGCCAGGTCTTCGTCCACCGGCTGCTGGAGACCGAGGTGCCCGAGATCGGGAAGGGCGTCGTTCAGGTCCGCGCCATCGCGCGCGAGGCCGGCCTCCGGACCAAGATCGCGGTCTCCACCGAACAGGTCGGCATCGACCCCGTGGGCGCCTGTGTCGGGCCCCGTGGCGTCCGGCACCGCTCGCTCCTCTCCGAGCTCGGTTCCGAGCACATCGACATCGTCCCCTGGTCGGAGGATCCAGAGCGGTTCGTGGCGGCGGCCTTGGGGCCGGCCCGGGTGGTGGGCGTGCGCATCGACCGCGACACGCGCACCGCCAACGTACTGGTTCCCTCGGGCCAGCTGTCCCTCGCCATCGGCAAGGACGGCCAGAACGCCCGCCTGGCCGCCCGGCTGACGGGTTGGCGGATAGACATCAAGGCCGCCCCCCAAGAGGCGGTCCCAGAGACGGTCCCAGAGCCGGTCCCGGAGACGCCGCGAGAAGCCCCTCATGAGGGGCCGTACGAGGCCACGGGGCCCCGACCGCAGGATGCCCGCGCGGCCGCCACCCGAGGCCCTTCCCGGGAGGGGCCGCCGGACCTGGGCTGAAGCGGCTGATGCCCGGCCGGGTGCCCGTCCGGATGTGCGTCGGGTGCCGCGGAAGGGCCCCCAAAGAGGAGTTGATGCGGCTCGTCCAGGCCGGCGCCGAGGTCGTCCTCGACGCCTCTGGCAAGGCCCCCGGCCGGGGCGCCTACCTGCACCCGCGGAGCGAGTGCGCCGGCCTGGCCCGACGGCGCCGAGCCCTGGAGCGCGCGCTCGGAGGTTCGGCGGGGCCCTCGACGTGGGATGACATAATCACTAACTCCGCCCCATGAAAGCGCACGAACTCGCCCGCGAGCTCAACATCAGCCCCAAAGAGCTGGTCAACTTCCTGACCCAGCGCCGGCTCACCCGCAACCCGACCGCGCCTCTCGCGCCGGCCGCGATCGAGGCCGCCCGCGGGGAGTTCGGCCCCAAGACCCCGCAGCGGGTGCAGCCCAACGGCGACCGCAAGGTCCAGCTGGCCGCCAACGTGACCGTGAAAGACCTCGCCGAGAGCCTCGGCATCGCCTCCGTGGAGGTGATCAAGAAGCTCATGCAGAACGGCGTCATGGCCACCATCAACCAGGTCGTCGACTTCGACACCGCCTCCATCGTCGCCGACGAGTTCGGCTTCACCGTTGAGCCCTTCTCGGCCGACGACATGATCACGGTGGCCGAGGAGGGGGGTGCGGACCGGGTCACTTTCACCTCCCGCGAAGAGCTCTTCTCGCTGGCCCGGGAAGACCCTGATCGGCTCCGGCCGAGGCCCCCCGTCGTGACCGTGCTCGGCCACGTGGACCACGGCAAGACCTCGATCCTGGACGCCATACGCAAAACCAAGGTCGCCTCGGGAGAGGCGGGGGGCATCACCCAGAGGATCGGGGCCTACCAGGTCAAGACCCCCGAGGGCCAGACCGTCGTCTTCATCGACACCCCCGGCCACGAGGCCTTCACGGCCATGCGGGCGCGGGGCGCCCAGGTCACCGACGTGGCGGTGCTGGTGGTGGCGGCAGACGACGGCGTCATGCCCCAGACCGTGGAGGCGATCCAGCACGCGAGGGTAGCCGCCGTCCCCATCGTGGTCGCCATCAACAAGATCGACAAGGACAACGCCAACGTGGACCGCGTCCACCAGGAACTGGCCGAGAACGGCATCATCACCACCCACTACGGGGGCGACACCGAGTGCGTGCACGTCTCCGCCCGCACAGGCCAGGGCCTGGAGGATCTGCTCACCACCATCGTGCTGGTGACCGAGATCCTGGAGCTCAAGGCCAATCCCGACCGCGCCGCCCTGGGCACGATCGTGGACGCCCACCTGGAGCGGGGGCGTGGGCCGGTCGCCACCGTCCTCGTCCAGGCCGGGACCCTCAAAGTGGGCGACTACTTCGTCTGCGGGCACATCCACGGCCGCGTCCGCGCCCTCAACGACGACCTCGGCAACGCCGTCAAGGAGGCGCCCCCGGCCACCCCGGTCGTGGTCAGCGGGATGAGCGAGGTGCCCGAGGCGGGCGAGATCTTCCAGGTCGTGGCGGGCGAGAAGATCGCCCGCAGCGTCGCGCTCAAGAAGCAGCAGGAGCGCCGGGCCCTTGAGGTGGGCCGCGAGTCCGCCCCCCGCATCACCCTCGAGGAGCTGGGCCGGCGAGCCGAGAAGGGAGAGACCAAAGAGCTCAACCTGGTCGTCAAGTCCGACGCCCAGGGCACGCTGGAGGCCGTGCTCACGGCGCTGCAGAAGATCCAAGACCCCGTCGTCACCATCAAGGTGGTGGGGCAGGGGGTGGGGGCGCCCAGCGAGTCCGACGTCCTTCTGGCCGGTGTCTCGAGTGCCATCATCGTCTGCTTCAACCTGCGCTCCACGCCGGCCGCCGAGAGGGCGGCGGAGAAAGAGAAGGTCGAGGTCCGCTACTACGACGTCATCTACAAGCTGACCGAGGACGTGGAGCGGGCGGCCAAGGGCCTGCGCGAGCCCACCTACCGCCAGGTCTGGGAGGGCAGGAGCGAGGTCTTGATGCCGATCCGCATCCCCCGCACCGGCATCATCGCGGGCAGCCGCGTGGTCGAGGGCAGGGTGAGCCGGGGCGGCATCGTCCACCTGAGCCGGGACGGCCGCCCCCTGCACGAGGGGCGCATCGCCTCCCTCAAGCACTTCAAGGAGGACGTCCGCGAGATGGTGGCCGGCCAGGAGTGCGGGATCGGCGTGGAAGGCTTCGAGGAGTTCCAGCCCGGGGACGTGATGGAGTGCTTCAGGCTCGAGCGCGAGGAGCTGTGAGGGCGCCCGGGCGGGACGTCCGCAGGCCCCGGCCGGGCGGGCGCGGGAGGATCGTCGGGCCGCGCCGGACCGGGCGCTGAGCCCGGGCCGGAAAGGGCGGCCAGCAGGGTGCCGAGCTACCGCGGCGAACAGGTCGCAGGGCAGGTCCGCAAGGAGATCATGGACATCATCCAGCACGAGCTCAAGGACCCCCGGATCGGGTTCGTGAGCATCACCGCGGTCAGGATGTCTCCGGACCTGCGTCAGGCCCGGGTGCGGGTCAGCGTCCTCGGCGAAGAGTCCGAGCGCGAAGCCAGCCTGGCCGGCCTCAAGAGCGCGACGGGGCTCATCAGACACGAGCTCGGCCGGCGGCTGGAGAACCTCAAGTTCTCTCCGGAGGTGCGATTCGAGATCGACCCTTCCATCGAGTACAGCGTCAGGATCGCGAGCCGCCTCCGAGAGATCCTCCCCGAGCGGCCGGACCTGCCCGAGGGGAGCGGGCCGCAGGCGGACGAGGAGCCTCCGTGCTGACCCAGCGGGATGGGCTCATCAGTCAGATCGAGGGCCTGATCGGGGCCCACGACGAGGTCTTGATCTTCGGGCACAAGGACGCCGACGGCGACACCCTCGGCTGCAGCCTCGCCTTCGCGGAGGCGCTCAAGAACCTGGGCAAGAAGGCCTGGGTGGTGATCCCCCCGCCGCTTCCGACCATGTACGAGTGGCTGCCCGGCTACGAGTCGGTCGTGGGCCGCCCGCCCCCGGGTGCCGACCCGCACCTGGTCTTCTTCTTCGACGCCGGCAACATGGAACGCTCCGGCGACGCTGTCGAGCACATCGCGCATCACGCGACCATCGTCAACGTGGACCACCACCTCTCCAACACCCGCTTCGGCCACGTGAACCTGATCGAGCCCGACGCCTCGGCCGTAGGGCAGATCGTGATCCGGATGCTGGAGTGCTATGGGTTCCCGATCACGCCCGGCATGGCCACCAACCTCTACACGGCCCTCATGACCGACACGGGCGGCTTCCGGCACGAGAACACGACCGCCGACTGCCTCTCCGACGCCGCCAAGCTCGCCCGCCTGGGCGCCAACCCGGCCCACATCGCGACCATGGTCTACAAGTCGCGGCCGCTGACGACGCTGAGGCTCAACGCCCTCAGCCTGGCCTCGATGGAGATCGGGCTCGAGGGGGCCCTCATCTGGGCCCGGGTGACCCGCCGGATGCTGATGGAGGCGGGGGCCGCGATGCCGGAGTCGGAGGGCATCATCGACACGCTCAACAGCATCGCCGACATGGAGATGGCGATCCTCTTCAAGGAGGTGGGCCCGAAGCTGACCAAGATCAGCGTCCGCAGCCGCGGCGCAGTCGACGCCTCCGCCCTCACGGCCACCTTCGGAGGGGGCGGGCACCTGAGGGCGGCCGGAGCGGAGCTCCGCATGCCTATGGAAGAGGCGGTGAGGACCGTCGTCGCCGCCTCCACCGAGGCCATCCATGACGCCCGGGGTCCTCAACCTCGATAAGCCCGCCGGGATCACCTCGTTCGCGGTGATACGGCGGCTGCGGGAGATCACGGGGGTCCGCCGCATCGGCCACGCGGGGACACTCGACCCCCTGGCGACGGGCGTCCTGCCGGTGCTCTTCGGATCGGCCACCCGGCTGGCCGAGTTCGCTCTCCGCCTGCCCAAGACGTACGTGGCCGACGTCCGGCTCGGCTACCGGACGGCCACCGACGACGCGGAGGCGGAGCCCGTCCCGGTCGGAGACACGAGCCGGCTTTCGAAAGAGACCGTGGCGGCCGCGCTGGCGGAGTTCGTGGGCAAGATCAAGCAGGCGCCTCCCAAGTTCTCGGCCGTCAAGCTGGGCGGGGAGCGCTCCTATCGGCTGGCGCGCCGCGGGGAGGACCCCGCCCCGGCCCCGCGCGAGGTCGAGATCACAGAGGCGGCGCTGCTCTCCTTCACGGCCGGCCCGGGCGCGGTGGCGGCCATCCGGGTCGTGTGCGGGAGCGGGACCTACCTGCGGGCGCTGGCCCGGGACCTGGGAGAGCGCCTGGAGGTGGGAGGCTACCTGGGCCAGTTGGCCAGGACCGCCTACGGGGGGCTCCGGCTCGAGGAGGCGGTCGGCCTCGACGAGCTCCGCAGGCCCGAGGACGTGGACTCGAGGATCCTCTCCGCGCACGTGCTGCTGCCCGAGATGGAGGCCGTGCGTCTGACCGTGGAGCAGATCGCGCTCGTGAAGCAGGGCCGCTCCGTGAGGGTGGTCCCCGACCCCGGCCCCGGGCCGCTGAGGGCCCACGACCTGAGCGGCCGCCTGGTCGCCCTCGGGCACGCCGACCCGCTCCGGCGGACGTTCGTGCCCGAGAAGGTCCTGGTCTAGGCACCGGGGTTTGCGCGTCCACTTCGAGCTGCCGGCGTCCCGGCTCGGCCCCTGCGTCCTCGCCGTCGGCAGCTTCGACGGGGTGCATCCGGGGCACCAGGCCGTGATCGGAGAGGTGGTCGCCGCCGCCCGCGGGGACGGCGCCGAGCCGGTCCTCATCACCTTCGAGCCCCACCCACGCTGCGTGGTCGACCCCTCGAGGTGTCCCAAGTCCCTGACCACTCTGGAGGAGAAGCTGCACCTCTTCCAGGGCCTCGAGGTCGGACACGCCGTCGTGCTCAACTTCACTCCCGCGCTCTCGCGCCTCACGGCCGACGAGTTCATGTCCCGGCTTCTGGCTGCCTTGGACCTCCGCCTCCTGGTGGCCGGGGCCGACTTCGCGCTCGGGCACCGCCGCCTAGGGGATCTGGCCTGGCTCCGCGACCACGGGTCCCGGCACGGATACCGCGTCGAGGTCGTGGAGCCGGTGGCGGGCGACGAGGGGGAGCTGCACAGCTCCGAGTTGCGGCGGCTGGTCACGGCCGGGGACCTGCCCCGTGCCAACCGCCTCCTGGGGAGGGAGTACTCGATCGCGGGGCTGGTCCAGCCGGGGGACCGGGTCGGCCGTCGGCTGGGCTTCCCGACCGCGAACATCGCCGTCCCTCCCAACAAGCTGGTGCCCGCCCTGGGCGCCTACGCGGGCCGCGTGCGCACCGACGAGGGATGGTTCCGGGCCGCCCTCAGCGTCGGCTACCGGCCGACCTTCGAGGGCACCGAGCTGCGCGTGGAGGCCTTCCTGCTCGACTTCGAGGGCGACCTCTACCAGCGCCGGATCGAGCTCTTCTTCCTCCGGCACCTCCACGACGACCTCCGCTTTCCGTCTTTCGAAGCCCTCGCCGCCCAGATCCGGGAGGACGTCGACCAGACCCGCCGCCTGGTCTCGGCTCAGCCGGGTGGCGACCGCGGCTAGGCCTCGGGCCGAGGTGGCCGGCGGCGCCGGCGGCGCCCCCAGCGCGTCGCCGCCGTGAGCCGCGTCCTCATCATCGTCAACCCGGCCGCCGGAGGAGGACGCGCGGGCCGGCGCTGGGAGGCCCTGAGCGAGGCGCTGCGCGCCTCCGGCCTCGCCTTCGACGCCGCGCTCACCTCCCGGCCCGGCGAGGCGACCGAGATGGCCCGGCGCGAGGTGGAGCGCTCCCGGCCCCTGGTGGTGGCGGCGGGTGGCGACGGGACGCTCAACGAGGTGGTGAACGGGTTCTTCGAGGGGGAGGCCCCCATCCCGACGGGGAGCGCCCTGGGCATGATCCCCCTGGGGTCCGGGGGCGACTTCAAGCGGACCTTCGGCCTGCCCGCCGATCCCGACGGGATCGCGGCCCTCTTCTCGGCGGGCGAGGCGCGGCCGGTGGACGTGGGACGGGCCTGGTTCCAGCGCGAGGCAGCCGGGAGAGGGCTCCGGCACTTCATCAACGTCGCGGACGCGGGCATCGGGGGCAAGGTGGTGGCGACCGTCAACCGGAGCCGCAAGCCGCTGGGGGGCAGGGTCGCCTTCGTGGCCGCCTCGCTCTCGGCCCTCGCCTCGTGGCGCAACGTGCCCATGCGGGTCACCGCCGGCGGCGCCGTCAGAGAGCTGGTCGCCCAGCAGGTGGTGATCGCCAACGGCCGCTATTACGGTGGCGGGATGAAGGTGGCTCCCCGCGCGGACCCGCGGGACGGGATGTTCGACGTGGTCCTGGTCGGCGACCTCAACCTGCGAGAGAACCTCAGGGGCCTGGTCCAGATCCGGAGCGGTCACCACCTGGACGGCGGCAACCCCAAGGTCGAGCATCTGCTGGCGGCGCGCGTGGAGGTGGAGGCCGACGCCCCCGTGCGGGTGGACCTGGACGGGGAGGGGCCGGGCGCCCTGCCGGCCGGGTTCGAGGTCCTGCCGGGGGCGATCCGCCTTCTGGCCCCCCCCGGCGTGGGGCGGCACCCGTGACCAGGGGCGCCGTCGCCGCCCCCCACCGGCTCGCATCCGAGGCGGGCGCCGACGTGCTCCGGGCGGGAGGCAACGCGGTCGACGCCGCGGTCGCCGCCGACGCCGTCCTCTGCGTGGTCTACCCGCACATGACCTCGGTGGGCGGAGACCTCTTCGCCATGGTCTGGCCGGCCGGGGCGGCAGAGCCGGTCGGCCTGGCGGGGGCGGGGCGCTCGGGCTCCCTCGCCAGCGCGGCGCGCCTGCGCGAGCGCGGGTACGACGCCATGCCCGCCGACGGTGTCCTCACGATCACGGTACCGGGCACCGCCGACGCCTGGGGACGCCTCGTGGAACGCTTCGGGTCTTTCGGAATGAGGCCTCTGCTGGAGCCCGCGGCGGCCCTCGCCAGGGACGGGTTCCCGGTCAGCCCTGGGCTCGCCGAGGCACTGGCGGAGAACGCCGAGAGGCTGGCCCGGGAGCCGGAGACGCGGCGCCTGCTGCCGCCCTCGGAGGCGGGCACGAAGCTGAGGAACCCCGAGCTCGCCGCCACCCTCTCGGAGATGGGCCAGAACGGCTTCAACACCTTCTACAGGGGAGAGCTGGCGGCCTCCATCCTGGCCGCCGTGGAGCGGCGCGGGGGACTCCTCACGGCCCCCGACCTGGCCCTCCACCGGGCCGAGTGGGTGAGGCCCCTCAGACTTCCCTTCCGCGACCTCACGGTCTACGAGATGCCGCCGCCCACCCAGGGCCTGGCCGCCCTGGGCATGCTCGCGCGGCTCTCGGACGTCGCCCCCGGCAGCCTTCTGCCCGGCCTCGACTTCGTCCGCCGCCTGCGGCGCCTGCGTGACGCTGTCTACCCACTGAGGGATCGCCACATCACCGATCCCGACTTCTGCGCCGCACCCCTGGAGCCCTTTTTGCGGCCGGGCGCGGAGGGGGACGGGGGAGGCCACCCGCTGCCCGCGGGCGACACCGTCTGCGTCGTCGCCGCGGACGAGCACGGCAACCTGGTGTCCATCGTCCAGAGCATCGCCGGCACCTTCGGGTCGGGCGTGGTGGCGGAGGGCACGGGCGTGCTCCTCCAGAACCGGGGCTGTTACTTCAGCCTCGGCGAGGGCCACGCCAACCGCCTCGAGCCCCGCAAGCGAACCATGCACACACTCATCCCGGCGCTCGCCTCCCGGGGGGGCCGCCCCACCTTGGCGTTCGGCACCATGGGGGCCGACGCCCAGCCCCAGATCCACGTCCAGATCCTGCTCGGGCTCACCGACCAGGGCTTCGATCCGCAGGCGGCGGTGGGCGCGCCCCGCGTCCGCGTCGACCCCGGGGGTGCCACGGTCCTGGTCGAGGCGGACTACCCGCAGGCGGCCCTCATCGAGGCCTCGGAACCCTCCGCCCACCTGGCACCCGCCCGCAGCTCCTCGCTCGGGCACGCCCAGGTCGTCGAGGTGGCGGGGAAGGCCTCCTGGCGGGGAGGCAGCGATCCCCGCGCCGAAGGGTCGGTCGAGCTCGCGTAGAGGGACCCGTCCGCCCGGGGGACGGGCACCCGGAGGCGGCACGTATAATCTGCCACGGTTTGGCAGTCGATACCGAAGTCAAGAAGAGACTGGTGGGCGACCACCGCCTCCACGAGACGGACACGGGGTCGCCCGAGGTGCAGATCGCGATCTTCTCAGAGCGCATCAGGCAGCTTACAGAGCACCTCAAGGTGAACCAGAAGGACCACCACTCGCGGCGTGGCCTTCTGATCTTGGTCGGCAAGCGCCGGCGGCTGCTGAACTACCTGAGTCGCAACGACATCGCCCGCTACAGGACGCTGATCGCCAAGCTCGGGATAAGGCGGTAGACGGCGGGGACTCCAAAGACCCCGTCCAACAGCGGGGATACCGGGGAGGTTGGTCCGGCAGGTCAGGCCCTTAGCAGCTCCCGTCGAGCCCCCCTCAAGGGGAGCGCTGGACGGCGGCCGCTAGAGACCTGGCAGGCTCGACGCCAACCGGCTCCCGGCATCTCCGGCATGCGGAGGTGTACACGTGGCAGTAGTCACGAAGACGATCGAGGTTTCCGGACGGCAGCTCTCCCTGGAGGCGGGCCGGGTCGCGGAGCAGGCCGGCGGCGCCGTGTTCATCCGCCAAGGGGAGACCGTCGTCCTCTCCACGGCCGTGATGTCGCGCCATCCCCGTGAGGGCATAGACTTTTTCCCCCTCACCTGCGACTACGAGGAGAAGCTCTACGCGGCCGGCAAGATCCCGGGAGGGTTCATACGGCGTGAGGGCCGTCCTTCCGAGGCGGCCGTCCTCGCCTCCCGGCTGACCGACCGGCCCCTCAGGCCCCTTTTCCCCAAGGGCTTCCGCAACGACGTTCAGGTCGTCTCCACGGTCATGAGCACGGACCAGGAGAACGACCCCGTCATCCTCGCCATCAACGGCGCCTCTACGGCGCTCACCATCTCGGAGATCCCCTTCCAGGGCCCCGTCGGAGCCGTCCGCATGGGGCTCATCGACGGCGGGCTGATGGTCAACCCGCCCATGGCCCGCATGGCCGAGTCGGACCTGGACCTGGTGGTGGCGGGCACCGCGGACGCGCTCTTGATGGTGGAGGCGGGGGCGCGGCAGGTGCCCGAGGCCGTCGTCCTCCAGGCCCTCGACGTCGCTCACCGCGAGATCGCCCGGCTGTGCCAGCTTCAGCTCGACCTGCGCGCGGAGGTGGGCCGGGAGAAGAAGGCCTTGTCCCCGCCCGAGGCCCCGGAGGAGATGGTCCAGGCTCTCTTGAGCCAGCTCTCGGGGCGGCTCGACGAGGTCGCCTACCACCCCGACAAGGCCCTGCGTGAGGTCAAGGTCGACGAGCTCAAAGACGAGGTCGCGGCCGAGCTCGCGGCCCGCTTCCCGGAGGGCGAGGACACGCTTCGCAAACTCTTCGACGACCGGCTCAAGGACCGCGTCCGCCAGCGCGTCATCGAGGAGGGCGTGCGCGTCGACGGCCGGGGCCTCAGGGATGTGCGCCCCATCTCCGTCGAGGTCGGCGTGCTGCCCCGGACCCACGGCTCCGGCCTTTTCACGCGTGGCCAGACCCAGGCCCTCACGATCCTGACGCTGGGCTCCATCTCGGACCAGCAGAAGCTCGACGGCCTGGGCCTGGAGGAGTTCAAGCGGTACCTGCACCACTACAACGTCCCGCCTTACTCGGTGGGGGAGGCGCGACCTCTGAGGAGCCCCGGACGGCGCGAGATCGGCCACGGCGCCCTCGCCGAGAGGGCGCTGTTGAGCGTCATACCAACGGTCGAGGAATGGCCCTACACCCTGCGGCTCGTCTCCGAGATCCTGAGCTCGAACGGCTCCACCTCGATGGCCTCGGTGTGCGGATCGACGCTGGCGCTGATGGACGCGGGCGTCCCCATCAAAGCCCCGGTGGCCGGCATCGCCATGGGCCTGGTCACGCGCGAGGGCCGCCATGCGGTCCTGACCGACATCCAGGGCGTCGAGGACGCGCTCGGCGACATGGACTTCAAGGTCGCGGGCACCCGTGACGGGATCACGGCACTGCAGATGGACATCAAGATCAAGGGGCTGACCCGGGAGATCATGGCCGAGGCCCTGGAGCAGGCCCGCGAGGCGCGCCTTTTCGTGCTCGGCAAGATGCTGGACGTCATCCCGGAGCCGCGGCAGGAGATGAGCGCGTACGCGCCCAGGATCACGACCATCCAGATCAACCCGGACAAGATCCGGGACGTCATCGGCCCCGGCGGCAAGGTCATCCGGAAGATCATCGAGGAGACCGGGGTGGAGATCGACGTCGAGGATGACGGCCGTGTCTACATCGCCTCCACGGACCAGGAGGGGTCCCGCCGCGCGATCGAGTGGATCAAGGGCCTGACCGACGAGGTGGAGGTGGGCCGCATCTACCGGGGCAAGGTGGTGCGCATCATGCCCTTCGGCGCCTTCGTCGAGGTGCTCCCCAATCAGGATGGGCTGGTCCACATCTCCCAGCTCACAGACCACCGCGTGGGACGGGTCGAGGAGGTCGTCAACATCGGCGACGAGATCATGGTCAAGGCGGTCGAGATCGACACCCAGGGCCGCCTCAACCTCAGCCGGCAGGCCGCCCTCCTGGACATGGAGAGGAACGGAGAGCCCATCAGCGAGACGATCGACATCGAGGCGGCCGCGGCAGCCCTGGCGCTGGGCCCGCCACCCCCCCGCGAGGGCGGGTACGGTGGGGGCCGCGACCGCGGTCCCAGGCGGGACCGCAACGGCGGGCGCCGGGACCGCTAGGGGACCCCGGGCGGCCCGGCCGTGATCCGCGTGGTCGTGGCCGGATACCGCGGCCGGACGGGCTCGGAGGTGGTGGGCGCCCTGGAGTCCGCCGGCGACATGCAGGTGGCGGCTCGGGCGGGGTCGGGCGACGACCTGGAGTCGATCCTGGCGGGGGCGCGGGCAGACGCCCTGGTCGACTTCACCAGGGCGGCGTCCGCCCTCGGGAACGCCCTTCTGGCCGTGGCCGCCGGGGCGGCGCCCGTGGTGGGGACGACGGGGCTGGACGAGGGCCAGGTGAACAGGCTGGAGGCGGCCTGCCAGGAGGCCGGGGTGGGGGGCGTGGTGGCGCCCAACTTCGCCGTCGGCGCCGTCCTCATGATGAAGCTGGCCGCCCTGGCGGCGCCCTACTTCGACGCCGCCGAGATCATCGAGGCCCACCACGACGGCAAGCTCGACGCGCCCTCCGGGACCGCGCTCGCCACCGCCCGCCGGCTGGCCGCCGCGCGGGCCGCGAGCCCCTTCGCGAGGCGGCCACCGCAGACCCTGTCGATGGAGGGCGTGCGGGGGGGCGAGCATGGCGGTGTGGGCGTCCATTCGCTGCGGCTGCCCGGCGTGCTGGCCGACCAGGAGGTCGTCTTCGGCCTGCCCGGCCAGACGCTCTCGATCTCCCACCGGACGACGAGCCGGGCCGCTTTCGCCCCCGGCGTCATGATCGCGCTTCGCCGCGTGGTCTCCGAGCGCCGCTTCTTCCGCGGCCTCGAGGACGTGCTCGGCCTTGGATAGACTTCGCTGATGCACGGCGAGGGCGGCCTCCGAGTCGCCGTGGTCGGCGCGACCGGGCTGGTCGGGACCGAGATGCTCAAAGTCCTCCACCAGCGCGAGTTTCCGGCCACCGGCGTACGGGCGATCGCCTCCGACCGCTCGGCCGGGCGCCCGGTGGCGTTCGACGGGGCGTCCCTGGAGGTGGAGCCCATCGGCCCGGGGGCCTTCGAGGGCCTGGACCTGTGCCTTTTCGCAGCCGGCGCGGACGTGGCCCTGGAGCATGCCCCCGCCGCCGCCAGGGCCGGCGCCCTCGTGGTCGACAACAGCTCCGCCTGGCGGATGATCGACGGCGTGCCCCTGGTCGTGCCGGAGGTGAACGCCGAGGACATCCGCTTCGGCGACGGCATCATCGCCAACCCCAACTGCTCCACCATCCAGCTGGCGGTCGTCCTCGAACCGATCCGGCGCATAGCGGGCCTGGAGCGGGTCACCGTGGCCACGTATCAGTCCGCGTCGGGGTACGGCCGGGAGCTCGTGGGCGAGCTGGAGGAGCAGCTCAGGGCGCTCGGCTCGGGTCGCGCGCCGGAGGCGAACGTGTACCCGCACCAGCTCGCCAACAACGTGGTGCCCGGGGGCTGGCAGGCGGGCGCGGACGGCTACAGCGAGGAGGAGTGGAAGATCATGCGGGAGACGCGCAAGATCCTTCACCTGCCCGACCTGCGCGTGACCGCGACCTGCGTGCGCGTCCCGGTTTCCGTCGGACATGGCGAGGCGGTCTTCCTCGAGACCTCGGAATCTCTCTCGCCGGACGCCGCCCGAGAGGCGCTGCGCGCGGCGCCCGGCGTCGTCGTCCAGGACGACTACGCCGCCCAGGAGTACCCTCTCCCGGATGCCGCCCGGGGCCGGGACGAGGTTTTCGTCGGCCGCATCCGCCAGGACCACTCCTCGCCTCGCGGGCTGGCGCTGTGGGTGGTGGCCGACAACCTCCGCAAGGGAGCCGCGCTCAACGCCGTCCAGATCGCTGAGCGCGCCATCGAGATGGAGGTCCTGAGAGCGTGAAGGTCGAACTGGCGCGGCTGCTGACGGCGATGGTTACGCCCATGCGAGAAGACGGGTCGGTCGACTATGACGCGGCGCGCCGGCTGGCGCGGATCCTCGTCGCCGACGGCTCGGACGGGGTGGTCGTGGCCGGCACGACCGGGGAGTCCCCGACGCTCGGCGACCGCGAGAAGCTGGAGCTGACCAGCTGTGTCAAAGAGGCGATCGGAGAGCACCTCGTCGTGACCGGGACCGGTGGCAACGACACACGGCACTCGGTCGAGCTCTCCAAGGCCGCCGCGGAGGCGGGCGCCGACGCGGTCCTCTGCGTGGTCCCCTACTACAACAAGCCCACCCAGGAGGGCATCTACCGGCACTTCGAGGCCATCGCCGAGGCGGTGCCGGTGCCGATCATCATGTACAACATCCAGGGCCGCACGGGGGTCAACATGACCTCCGAGACGACCCTTCGGTGCGCCCGCCTTCCGCGCGTGATCGGCGTCAAGGAGGCGAGCGGGAACCTCGAGCAGATGGGCTTCGTCTGCGCCGGCCGGCCGGAGGGCTTCCGGGTCTGGAGTGGAGACGACGCTCTCACCCTGCCGCTCTTGGCGGTCGGCGGCGACGGCGTCATCTGCGTCGTCTCGCACCTGGCCGGCTCGGCCATGCGCGGGATGATCGAGGCCCACGCGGCCGGCGACAACACCCGGGCGCGTTCCATCCACCACGGCCTGCTGCCGCTGATGACGACACTCATGACGGCGGCCAGCAATCCCATCCCCGTCAAGGCGGCGCTCAACGAGCTGGGATTCCCGGCCGGGCACTACAGGCTCCCCCTCGCCCCTATGGGCAGGCCGGATCTGGAGCGCGTCATGGCCGCCGTGGCGGCGGCCGGCGACCTCGTCAGCTTCCCCAAGATGGCGGTGCATGTCAGCTGACCCCGGCGGCCGGGCGGCCGATCCGCTGGAGAGCCTTCACCTACAGATTCGCGAGTGCCAGATGTGCGGCCTGCACGCGACCCGCACCCAGGCCGTCCCCGGGGAGGGGCCGTGCCCGGCCGACATCATGATCGTGGGCGAGGCGCCCGGGTTCAACGAGGACGTCCAGGGGCGGCCCTTCGTGGGGCCCGCCGGCAAGCTCCTCGACACGCTCCTGGCCGGGATCGGGCTGCGGCGATCGGACGTCTTCATCACGAACGTGCTCAAGTGCCGGCCGCCGCAGAACCGGGATCCCATGCCGCACGAGGCGGAGACCTGCGAGCCTTACCTCCGGGCCCAGCTCAGCCTGGTCAGGCCCAAGGTGGTCCTAGTCCTGGGCAGGCACGCTCTGGAAAGGCTCCTGCCCGGGCAGGGCGGCATCACCCGCCTCCACGGCTCGATCATCGAGCGAGGAGGGGTGACCTACATGCCCGTCTACCATCCCGCCGCCGCCCTCCACAACGGGGCCCTGCTGGACGACCTCCAAAGGGACTTCAACGGCGTCAGGCTTTATCTCGACCGCGTCGCGGCGCCCGAGTCCGAGGCCGCCCCGGCCCAGGAGGCGAGCGTGGAGAAGGGGCCCTCCCCCGGATCCCAGCTCGCCCTGGCCGAGTGGGCGCCCGCATCGGTCGGCGCGGCGCCGGAGCCCCCGGGCGAGGCTCGCCCGGGACCGGCGGAGGACTCTGAGCAGCTCTCGCTGCTCTGACGGGGGGCATGGCGGAAATGTCGCCGGGCCGGGTGGGGGCCGGACGCCGGCGTCCCCAAGCGACGGAGGGCGAGTTGGAGGCGGACCCACCCGCCGGCGACCCGGCTCGGGGGCCGCTCAGGGTGGGTACCTCCGCCCCGGCCGCCTGAACGTGGGAAAGCTCAAGTACGTCCCTCTCGGCGGCCTCGGCGAGGTTGGCCTCAACATGTGGTGCCTCGAGTGGGAGGGCCAGGTCCTGGTCGTAGACGCCGGCCTCATGTTCCCGCAGGAGGACATGCTCGGGGTCGACCTCGTCATCCCCGACGTGTCGCATCTTCTGGAGGCGGGCCGCCGGGTGGTCGGGATTTTCCTCACCCACGGCCACGAGGATCACATCGGCGCGCTCCCTTTCGTTCTCAAGCGGCTGGCCGCCGAGGCGGGCACGCCGCCTCCCGTCTTCGGGACCAGGCTGACCCTGGGGCTGGTGGCGCCCAAGCTGCGCGAGCATCGCTTCCTTCGCGAGGCGGACCTGAGAGAGGTTCGCGTCGGAGACGAGGTCCGGCTGGGACCCTTCAGCGTCGAGACGGTGGCCGTGTGCCACAGCATCCCCGACGCTGTCGCGCTCGCCATCGACACCCCCGTCGGGCGAGTCCTCTACACGGGCGACTTCAAGCTCGACCCAGCGCCCCTGGACGGACGCCCGACGGACTTGCGCCGCCTCGGCCAGCTCGGGCACGAGGGCGTGCTGCTGATGCTGGGGGACTCCACAAACAGCGAGAGGTCCGGGTACAGCGGCTCGGAGCGGGACCTCGTACGACCCTTCGAGTCGATCTTTCAGGAAGCCCCCGGGCGCATCGTGGTGGCCACCTTCGCCTCCAACATCTATCGCATCCAGCAGGTGGTGCGCCTCACGCAGGCGTCCGGCCGGCGCCTGGCGGTGACCGGACGCAGCCTGGTCAGCAACTTCCGGACGGCGCAGGAGCTGGGGTTCCTGGAGGTCCCCCCCGAGCTCGTCGTCGGACTCGACCAGGTCGAGGGCATCGACGACAGCCGCCTCGTCCTGCTCACCGCGGGCAGCCAGGGCGAGCCCATGTCGGCGCTGACCCGGTTCGCCGCGCGGCGGCACCCGGTGGTGAACGTCCAGCGCGGAGACTGGGTGCTGATCTCGGCCACCCCGATCCCGGGCAACGAGCTTCTCGTGCACCGGACGATCAACAACCTCTACCGGAACGGGGCCCGCGTCTTCTACTCCGAGGTGGGCCGCGTCCACGTCTCCGGCCATGCGTACCGGGAGGAGCTGAAGCTGCTTTTGAGCCTGGTCGGCCCGCGCTACTTCATACCGGTGCACGGCGAGTACCGCCAGCTCCTCCACCACGCCGAGATCGCGGCCGAGGTGGGCATGGATGCCTCCCGGGTCATGATCGTCGAGGACGGCGACTCCGTCGAGCTGGACGCCCGCTCCATGGACAAGGGACCGCCCACCAGCGCGGGCCTGGTCTTCGTCGACGGGCTCGGCATAGGGGACGTCGAGCAGGTCGTTCTGCGGGACAGAAGGCGGCTGGCGGAGGACGGCATGGTCATCGTCACGGTGGCGGTGGACAGGGACTCCGGCCAGATCAGGGCCGGTCCCGAGGTCGTCTCCCGGGGCTTCATGGAGCCGGAGCTCTCCGCCGAGCTGATGGAGGACCTGAGGTCCGAGGCTCGGCGGAGCGTGGCAAGCGCGTCCTCCGGCGGGCGGGAGACGAGCGTCGTCAAAGAGGCCATCCATGAGTCGATATCCAGGCTCGTGCACCAGAGGACGAAGCGGCGCCCCATGGTCATCCCGGTGGTGACCGAGCTTTGAGGGACCACCCGCGGCCGCGCGCGGTCCCCGCCTGACGGAGCAGGCCGGCATTTGAAGCTGCCGCCCATGGCGCTGACCGCCCCCCGGCTGTGCCCGCGCTGCGATCAGCCGGCCATGTACGTCGACCACTGCGCCAGCTGTGAGCTCCAGCTGCGCGTGTGCGGGGCGTGCCTTGGGGTATGCGGCCCTTTCGACCGCTTCTGCGGCTTCTGCGGCCATGAGATGGTGCTGGGCCCGCGCCGCTCCGCCGCCTCGCGTCTGTGGGCCCTCTCCATCGTGATCCCCCTCCTGATCGCGATCGCGGTCGGCCTGTACTTCGCCTTGCGCTGAGTCGCGAGTCCCGCCCGGCCTCAGCGAAGGAGGCGACCGCACTCCACGCAGAAGCTGTACCTGGTCAGGTTGTGGTGCCCGCAATGGGGGCAGACCAGGCGCCGCGGGGGCTGCGCCGGCACCCAGCGCTCGCGATCGTGTCGGTACCAGTTCCCGTCGCCCGGCCCCAGCACCCATTCGTGCCCTTCGCCGTCGTGAACGGCGAGGTCGATGACGGCGGAGCGAAAGGCGCGGACGTCGAGCTCGCTCAAGCGCCGCCTCTCCAATAGCTCTTCGTACTGCGCCTCGGCCTCGGCGAAGGGTTCCCGCGCCATCGCTAGGGGACTATAGAGAACGCCAGGGGCGGCGGCGGCGCGGGCCCGCGTCGGCACCTATAATCCGCCCTAGTCCGCTCCAACAAAGTCGCATGCGCCGCACCACCACTTCATCCACACGTTCGCAGAGCCGACCGCGCCGTGCCGCGCGGCCGCCTCGGCGCGTGGCCCGCCGTCCCCGTGGCCGGAGCGCCCCCCTGCTGACGCCGCGTCAGGTCCGCGAGGGCGTGGGGATCCTGATGACCGGTGCCGGACTCATCCTGCTCGTGGCCGTGGCGGCGGGCGGCGAGAAGGGATCGGCGGGCATCGGCGCTGCCACGCTGAAAGGGTTCGGGTGGGCGTGGCCCCTGACCGTGCTGGCGCTGCTGGCCGGGGGCGTCTACCTGGTCTGGCCGGAACGGCCTCGCGTGAGGAGGTTCGATGTCGCCGCCGCCGCCGTCGGCGGTCTCGGACTGACCGGCCTCTTGGGCGCCTTCGCCCGGGGCGGCGCCGTGGGCAGGGTCATCGATGGCGCCGCCGCCGCGCGCCTGGGCGCATGGGGTGCGGGCCTCCTCCTCCTGGTCATCTTCCTGCTCGGGCTCGTCGTGGTCGCTCGATTCAGCCCCGGGGCCATTCTGGGCGGGGTCCTGGCCGCCGCCCGCGCCGGCTACGCGGAGCGGGAGCGACTCAACCGGCTCGTGCGGCGCGCCGCACCCGAGCCCGCCCCGCCGCGCCCCTCCGAGCCCGCGGTGCCGGAACCGGCACTCGCAGGTCCCGGGCGGGCGGACACCGCGGAGACGCTCCCGGCCTTCGTGGAAGGAGATCCAGACCGGTCCGCCGAACCCGCCCGGGGGTCTCCGGCGCCGCGCTTCGAGGGTGACTTCGACCGCGACGGGGCCGCCCTCGTGCGCGTCGTCGCCGACCCGGAGGACGACGAACCGGTCGTCGATTGGAAGCTTCCGCCGCTCGCGCTGCTGGACACCGTCGGCGTCCGGCAGAACCGGATGCAGGAGGAGATAAAGCGCAACGTCCGGGTCATCGAGCAGACGCTCGACACCTTCGGGGTGTCGGCCCGGGTCATCGGCGTCAATCCGGGACCCGCGGTCACGCAGTACGAGTTGCAGCCGGCCGCCGGCGTCCAGGTGAAGAGGATCACCTCCCTCACCAACGACCTCTCTCTGGCGCTCGCCGCCGCGCCCCTGCGTATCGAGGCCCCCATCCCCGGCAAGTCGGCGGTCGGCATCGAGGTCCCCAACCGGTCCGCGAGCATGGTGTCCTTGCGCGAGGTGGTTGACTCGGCCGGATTCCGGGCCGCCGCGCATATACCCCTGGCCCTCGGCAACGACGTCTCCGGGCAGCCTATCTCCACCGACCTCACCCGCATGCCGCACCTGCTCATCGCGGGCGCCACCGGGCAGGGCAAGAGCGTCTGCATCAACGTCCTCATCTCGAGCCTGCTCCTGAGGCAGACGCCCGCCGACCTCCGTCTGATCCTGATCGATCCCAAACGCGTCGAGCTCTCTGGCTACAACGGCCTGCCTCACCTGGCCGTCCCCGTCATCGTGGAGCCGCACCAGGCCGCCGCCGCCCTCAGGTGGTGCGTGGCTGAGATGGACCGGCGCTACAAGGTCCTCTCCGCCGAGGGCGTCCGCAACATCCAGTCCTACAACGAGCACGCGGCCACCGTGAACGCGCGGCGCCTGCCCTACCTGGTCATCGTCATCGACGAGCTGGCCGACCTCATGATGGTCTCCGCAGGCGAGATCGAGGAGCTCGTCTGCCGCATCGCGCAGCTGGCGCGCGCGGTGGGCATCCACCTGGTCATCGCCACCCAGCGACCGTCCACCGACATCATCACGGGGCTGATCAAGGCCAACATCCCCTCCCGGATCGCCTTCGCCGTGGGGTCGCAGGTCGACAGCCGGGTCATCCTCGACTCGGTCGGGGCCGAGAAGCTGCTCGGCCGCGGCGACATGCTCTATCAACCTGTGGACGCGGGCAAGCCAGTCCGGCTGCAGGGGGCGTTCGTGCACGACCGCGAGGTGGAGGGGCTGGTCTCCCACTGGCGCCGGCAGGGCGATCCCAGGTTCATCGAGGAGGTCTTGGAGGACGCCCCCACGGGCCTCCTGGAGGGCGGTGGCGAGCGCAAGCTGGACCCCCTCTTCCCGCGAGCCGCCCGGGCCGTGGCGGCGGAGGGCGCGGCGTCCGTCTCGCTCGTCCAGCGCAAGTTCAACGTCGGTTACTCGAGGGCGGGCCGGATCGTGGACCAGCTTGCGGAGAACCGTGTCGTGGGCGCCTACCAGGGGAGCAAGTCGAGGGAGGTGCTCATGAATCTTCCCGACGTGGACGAACTCCTCGAGAACCTCGGCATCGAGTGAGGCCGGCGCCCCGGCGGGGGTGGCGCGGCCCGGGCCCACGTCTCAGACTTCACGCTTGAATGAACGGACCCAACCTGCTCACGCTCAGCCGACTGCTGGGCATCCCCGTCCTGATGGCGGTGCTGCTGACGCCCCTGCCCGCCGGCTACCAGGTGGCGGCGGCGCTCTTCCTGGTCTTCTCCGCGACCGACACGCTGGACGGGCGGCTGGCTCGGGCAAGTGCCCAGGTCACGGAGCTGGGCAAGTTCCTGGACCCGCTGGCAGACAAGCTGTTCGTCCTCTCGGTCCTGATCGTGCTCGTGCAGGAGGGACTCCTCGCGGCTTGGTTCGTGGTCGTCATCTTCGCCCGCGAGATGATCATCACGGTCCTGCGGTCCTTGAGCGCCACGCAGGGCCGGGTTATCTCCGCCAGCCCCTGGGGCAAGACCAAGACGGTCACCCAGGTTGGCGCCGTGATCCTGCTCATCCTCCAGCGGCCGTACCCCGTCCTCGACCCCATCGCGCTGGCGGCGATAGGAATCGCCACGGCCTTCACGATCGGAAGCGGAGCCGACTACCTCTGGCGCTTCCGCCACATCTTCCGGCAGGTCCCCGAGGCCGGCCGCGAGGTCGCCCAGCCCGCCCCGGCCACCGCCGAGCTGTCGCGACGGCTGACGTCGTCGGGCCTCAGCCTCGCCGTCGCGGAGTCCTGCACGGGCGGCCTGCTCTCCTCCATGCTGACTGAGCTGCCGGGGAGCTCCGCGTTCTACATGGGGGGCGTGGTGACCTACTCCAACGACATGAAGAGGGAGGTGCTGGGGGTCCCCGCCGACGTTCTGAGGACCGACGGGGCCGTCAGCGCGGCCTGCGCGGAGGCCATGGCGCGGGGGGCCCGGGAGCGGTTCCGCGTCGACTTCGCCGCCTCCGTGACCGGCATCGCGGGCCCGGGCGCGGACGGCACCTCCAAGCCGATCGGGCTCACCTACGTGAGCGTGGCCGGGGCGGGCGGGGTGCGCTCACGCGAGCTCCATCTCGAGGGTGACCGCCGGGAGAACCGCCGCGAGGCGGCCTCGGAGGCGGTCCGGATGCTCCTCGAAGAGCTGGCGGAGGTCAAGACCCCTTGACCTCCGAACGCCTGTTCGATAGGCTTGACGCACGCGCCTCGCGGGCATCGCTGTAAACGACCTTGACCACCTGGACGCAGCAGAGAACACTGGCCCCGGCCTCCGCAGGAGGCCTCCGCCCGACGGCGACGAGAGGCGGGAGAAAGTAGGAGAGAGATCGATGGAGAAGGAGAAGGCGCTCAACACAGCCATCACCCAGATCGAGCGCAGCTACGGCAAGGGATCGATCATGCGCCTCGGAGAGGCGGCGGCCCAGCGCGAGGTGTCCGCCATCCCGACGGGAGCTCTGCCCCTCGACCTCGCACTCGGCGTGGGGGGGATCCCCCGGGGTCGCGTCGTCGAGATCTACGGGCCCGAGTCGGCCGGCAAGACGACGGTGGCGCTCCACGTCATCGCAGAGGCTCAGAAGCTGGGCGGCATCGCCGCATTCGTGGACGCGGAGCACGCTCTCGATCCCCTCTACGCGGCGCGGATCGGGGTCAACATCGACGAGCTGCTGATCAGCCAGCCGGACACCGGCGAGCAGGCCCTCGAGATCGTCGAGGTGCTGGTCCGAAGCGGAGCCGTGGACGTGATCGTCATCGACTCGGTGGCGGCACTGGTCCCCAAGGCCGAGATCGAAGGGGAGATGGGCGATACGCACGTTGGCCTGCAAGCCCGGCTCATGTCCCAGGCCCTGCGCAAGCTGACGGCGGCCATCTCCAAGTCCAACTGCGCCGTCATCTTCCTGAACCAGCTCCGCGAGAAGGTCGGGATCATGTTCGGGAATCCGGAGACGCAGCCAGGTGGGCGGGCGCTCAAGTTCTACTCCTCGGTCAGGCTCGACATCCGCAAGGTCGAGGTCATCAAGTCGGGCCTCGACAGCATCGGGGCCCGGGCCAAGGTCAAGGTGGTCAAGAACAAGGTCGCCCCACCCTTCCGCACCGCGGAGTTCGACATCCTCTTCAACGAGGGGATCTCCCGGCACGGCTCCCTCATCGACGCGGCACTCGAGTACGGGATCCTCGACAAGAGTGGCACCTGGATGTCATATGGGGACCTGCGCCTCGGTCAGGGCCGAGAGAACGTGCGCAACTACCTGCGGGAGAACCCCACGCTCTCGGCCGAGATCGAGGCCCGCGTTCGCGAGAAGGCCGCCAGCCTGGCCACTGTGCCCCTCAGGACCTCGGCGCCGTCCCTGCCTGCGTCTCCCCAAGAGGTGTCCGAGATCGAGGTCTAAGGGGAATTCGGTGTCGGCCCGCCCAAGGCGCGCGAGGCCGCCGTCGGCCGTGGAGAGCGGGCTGCGGATGCTCGCGCGGCGGCCGCACGCTCGGCGCGAGCTGGCTCTCAAGCTCGCCCGCCGTGGCTACCGTCCCGAGGAGGTGGAAACCGCCCTCTCCCGGTTCTCGCGCCTCGGCTACCTCGACGACGAGAGCTTCGCGGCCGCGCTGGTACGGCGCCGTTCGCCGACGCGGGGCTCAGCCCTCGTGGCGGCCGAGCTGGCCCGGCGGGGAGTGGAGCGGGAGGTCGCCCGTGGGGCCCTCGAGGGAATGACAGACGAGCAGCAGGTGGCCGCGGCGACGCGGATCGCGCTGCGTGTGCTGGGCTCCCGCAGAATGCCCTTTGCGGAGGCTCTGCGGACCCTCGGCCCGAGACTGGCTCGGAGGGGGTTCTCGGGCGTGGTCGTCGTGAGCGCATGCCGCGCGGCCGCCCACCACGCCTGACTTGAGGCCCACGGGACCCGGTCCGACCCGATCCCCAGCGGCCCCCGGTGGCCCAGCGACCCCCGGGTTGGCTGCACTAGAATCCCCCTTGACGTGGGCGCCGCCGGCACCCGCGCGAAAAGGCTGTTCTGACCATGCGGCGAGGCCTCCGCCTCGCCGGTCGGCACTTTCAAAACCGAATATCGAGGTGAAACGATCCACATGTATCAAGCTGTCATTTTTGCGATCGTCGCCGTGTTGGGGATCGCTCTTGGGGCGGCCGTGGCGTACACGGTCGCGGCCCGCCGCACGAAGGACTCCGCCCACGGGGCGGAGCTCGCCGAGGCGGAGATCCGGGCCCGCCTGGCCGGGGAGGAAGCCTCCATCAAAGAGCGCCTCCTGGAGGCCAAGGAAGAGGCCGTCCGAATCCGCACCGCGGCCGAGCAGGAGGCTCGGGAGACGAGAGCACAGGCCCAGCAGGGGGAGAGACGGCTCCTCCAAAAAGAGGAGAGCCTCGAGCGGCGGACAGAGGAGCTGGATCGGCGGGAGCGTGGCCTGGCCGACAAGGAGAGGGGACTGGACGAAGTCCGAGCCCAGCTCGAGGACGCCAACCGCCAGCAGCTCGTCGAGCTCGAGCGGGTCGCCAACATGACCCGCCAGGAGGCGCAGGGTATCCTCATGGCGCAGCTCGAGCAGGAGCTCCGCAACGAAGTCGCGCACAAGGTCCGCGAGGCGGAGCTCTCCGCTCGTGACCAGGGTGACCGCCGTGCGCGGGCGATCGTGACCGAGGCCATCCAGCGGGTGGCCGCCGACCAGACCGCCGAGACCTCCGTCTCGGTGCTGCCCCTGCCCACCGACGAGCTCAAGGGCAGGATCATCGGCAAGGAGGGCCGCAACATCCGGGCCCTCCAGCAGGCCACCGGTATCGACCTGATCATCGACGACACCCCCGAGGCCGTCATCATCAGCGGCTTCGACCCCGTCCGCCGCGAGGTGGCGCGGGTCGCCCTCAACAAGCTCATCGTCGACGGCCGAATCCATCCGGCCCGGATCGAGGAGACCGTCGAGCGGGCCCGGCAGGAGGTCCAGCAGAGGGTCAAGGAAGAGGGCGAAGCGGCGGTCCTGGAGGTCGGACTCCAGGGTCTGCACCCCGAGATCGTCCGGCATCTCGGGATCCTCCGGTTCAGGACCAGCTACGGGCAGCAGGTGCTGAGCCACTCCAAGGAGGTGGCGCACCTGGCCGGCATGATGGCCTCCGAGATCGGCGCGGACGTTCGCGTCGCCAAGATGTCGGGGCTCCTGCACGACATCGGTAAGGCCATCGACCACGAGGTGGAAGGCCCCCACGCTCTCATCGGCGGGGACCTCATCCAGAGGCACGGGACGCCTGAGGCGGTGGTGCACGCCGTCAAGGCCCATCACTACGACGAGGAGCCCCGCTCGATGGAGGCGCTCCTCCTGATCGCCGCCGACGCCATCTCCGCCGCCCGGCCGGGCGCCCGGAGAGAGACATTGGAGGCCTACATCAAGCGGCTCGAGAAGCTCGAGGACATCGCCAACTCGTTCCAGGGCGTCCAGCAGTCATACGCGATCCAGGCCGGACGCGAGGTCCGCATCCTGGTCCGCCCCGAGCAGGTCGACGACTCCACCGCGCAGCTCATGGCGCGGGACATCGCCAAGAGGATCGAGAGCGAGCTCAGCTACCCGGGCCAGATCCGGGTCACGGTCGTGCGCGAGACACGCGCCGTCGAATACGCCAGGTGACCGAGAAGGGGTCCCGCCGCAGCGGGGCCCCCTTTTTTTGGCCAGGACCGCGATCGAGCCGGTTCTGGTTTACTGCCAACTCATGCGGCCCGCGGAGGAGTTCCGGATTCTGTTCGTCGCCGACGTGGTGGGAAGGCCGGGGCGGGCTGCGGTCCGGGAGCTGGTGCCCGCGCTGCGACGGGAGCTGGCACCGCACCTGGTCGTTGTCAACGGCGAGAACTCGGCCGGGGGCTTCGGTGTCACCGCCCGCACGATCGCCGAGCTGCGGGAGGCGGGCGCGGAGATCATCACGACCGGCAACCACGTCTACGACCAGCGCGAGTTCGTGGCCGAGATCGGCGCCCAGGTAGGCGTCCTCCGCCCGGCCAACTACCCGGCGGGGGCGCCCGGCACGGGCCACTGCACGGTCGACGCGGACGGGGAGCAGGTGCTGGTCATGAACCTCATGGGCAGGCTCTTCCTGAACGACATCGACGACCCCTTCCGGGCCGCCGACGCCATCTTGGCCGAGCACCCGACGACCAGGATCGTGCTCTGCGACATGCACGGCGAGGCGACCAGCGAGAAGACCGCGATGGGCTGGTACCTGGACGGCCGCGTGAGCGCCGTGGTCGGCACCCACACCCACGTCCCCACGGCGGACCAGCGCATCCTCCCGGCAGGGACCGCTTACGTCACCGACGTGGGCATGGTGGGGCCGCGCGACGGGGTCATCGGCGTCGACCGCGAGGCAGTACTCCAGCGCTTCCTGACCGGGGTTCCTCGCCGGCTCGAGGTCGCTTCGGGACCCGTGACATTCAACTCGGTGTTGATTACCATTGACAGGCTGACCGGCAAAGCAACATCGATCCAGCGAGTCGACCGAGAAACACACGTGACGGGGGAAGCGAGATGACCCGGGAGGGAAGGGCACCGGTGGAGGTGCTGAAGGTTTCGGCCACCTCCAAGCCGGTTGCGGTCGCCGGAGCCATCGCGGGCGTCGTGCGCTCCCAGAGCCGCGTCGAGGTCCAGGCCATCGGGGCGGGCGCCATCAACCAGGCCGTCAAGGCCATCGCCATCTCGAGGGGCTACGTCGCGCCAGGCGGCCTGGATCTCGTGTGCATCCCGTCATTCATCGACATCTCGATCGACGGGGAGGAGCGGACGGGGATCCGGCTCCTGATCGAGGTCCGCTGACCCGGTCTCCGGGGCACGAGAGCGCAGGCCGGCCCCCGAGCGAGCGCCCGCCGACTCCCGCCCGCACGTTCCACATCTGGACCATCGGCTGCCAGATGAACGCGGCCGATTCGGAGTCGCTGGCACGCCGCATGCTGGCCGCTGGCTATGCCGAGTCACCTGACCTCGAGCGGGCGGACATCGCGATCCTCAACACCTGCTGCGTCCGCCAGGCATCGGAGGACAAGGTGTACTCCAAGCTCCATGAGCTCAGGCCCTGGAAGACGTCGGGCCGCACCATAGCGCTGACCGGGTGCCTGGGGGCCAAGGAGGGGGCGCCTCTCATGGGCCGCTTTCCCCAGCTCGACGCCGTGGTCCCGATCGGGGACTACGAAGGCTTCCTGGCCGACCTCGAAGCCCGCTACGACTACTCGTGGGGCGAGCCGCTCCCGGCCGAGGGCCGGACGGCGGTCAGTCACTATCTCAGCGTCATCCACGGCTGTAACCACAACTGCACCTTTTGCATCGTTCCGCGCGTGCGGGGGCGCGAGCGGAGCCTGCCCGCCACCGAGGTGCTGGAGGCGTGCCGCCGGGCGGTCGACGAGGGCTCCCGCGAGGTGGTTTTGCTGGGTCAGAACGTCGACGCCTACAGCGATCCCGGAAAGGGGGGCGGGCTCGCCTCCCTCGTCCAGATGGTGGAGAGGCTGCCCGGCCTCTCGCGGGTCCGCTTCATGACCTCCCATCCGCGCGACCTGGAACCTCAGCTCCTGGAGGTGATGGCCTCCAGCCCCGTCGTCTGCCGCGAACTGCAGCTGCCGGTGCAGTCCGGGGACGACCGCATGCTCAAGCGCATGGCTCGCGGCTACCTGACCGGCGACTACCTGCGGATCGTCGAGCGGGCGCGCGAGCTGATGCCGGACCTGGGCCTGGCGACCGACGTCATCGTGGGGTTCCCGGGCGAGACCGAGGAGATGTTCCTCAGCACGCGGGAGTTGCTCCAGCAGGTCCGCTTCGACGTCGTGCACGTGGCCATGTATTCACCGCGCCCGGGCACCTACGCCGGCGAGAGGATGGCCGACGACGTGCCCGCCCAGGAGAAGAGACGGCGGATCAACGACCTTCTCGCCCTACAGCGCAAGATCGCGGCCGCCAGGACGGCCTCATGGATCGGGCGCCGGGTCGAGGTTCTGATCGAGGGCTTCGACGAGCTGGGCCGGCCCTGGGGCCGCTCCCGGCAGGGTAAGCGCGTCATCCCCAAGCGGGCCCGCTGCGCGCCCGGGGACCTGGTCGCAGTGCTGGTCGAGGAGGCGACGGCGGGCCAGCTCTCAGGCCCCTTGGCCGCGTGACCGCCGAGACCCCGGTCCTGCGGCAGTACCGGGAAGCCAAGGCCAAGCACCCCGACGCCATCCTTCTGTTCCGTCTCGGCGACTTCTTCGAGGTCTTCTTCGAGGACGCGGAGCTGGCCGCCCCTATCATGGGCGTCACTCTGACCTCCCGGCCCCTGGGCAGGAACGGGCGCCATCCCATGTGCGGCGTCCCCTACCACGCCTGGCAGGGATACGTCGGCAAGCTCTTGAAGAGCGGCCACAAGGTCGTCGTCTGTGACCAGGTCGAGCCCGCCGGGCGCTCGAAACTCGTCCGCCGCGAGGTCACGCGGGTGCTCACGCCGGGCACGGTCCTCGAGGACGCC
>JBOHUY010000311.1:0-16601 GCA_050735015.1 Candidatus Dormibacterales bacterium
CACGAGAGCCGCCCCCGCGCCCCGGCCCGCCCCACGCTGGAACCGCATCGCGGTGGAAGCGTAGCCGGGGTGGGCCACCGGCGCCAGGGCCTCGCGGCCCGCGCCACGCCGGGGGACGCCCGGGGCCGCCTCTCTGCTACCCTCTCGACCTCGATGGGCCCGCCGGGAACGGGGGTGGTGGCCCGGGTCGCGGGGCGCCTCGCCATCCCGGCGCTGCTCGCCTGCCTCCTGGCCCTCGGCCCCCTCGCCGACAGCACGACCGCGCCGGGGCGCCTCCTTCGCGCGTCGCCCCTGGCGGTCACGCGCGCCGGCCCCACCACCGCGACGGGGTCGCCGGACCTGGCCGGGCGCAGTCTCGGCGCTTTGGAGGCGGAGGTGGCCGCCCTCGACGGACGCATCGCGGCCCTCGACCGCGCCATCCCCGGCCAGCGGGCGGAGGTGGGGCGGGACCGGGACCGGCTGCGGACTCTCGCGCGCGCCATCTACGTCGAGCCCACATCGCTCCTGGCCGTCGTCGGGGAGGCGCAGAGCCTGGCCGGGGTCCTGGACGGCCTGGCCCAGGTCAGCGCCATGGGGGCGGCCGCCCACGAGCTGGAGGTGAGCCTTGTCCAGGCGGCCCGGCTGCTGGCCCAGGAGAAGAGGAGGAGGTACGGCTCCATCGACCTCCGGGCCAGGCTCTACGCACAGCTGGTCGGCCTCAGCTCGGCCCGGGTCTGGCAGCAGATAACGGCCTGGGTGAGGGCCAACTCGGACCTCACCCTGCCGGCCGACCCCGCCCACTCGCGGGGGCACAGGTTCGTCTGGCCGGTGGGCCCGGCCGTCATCTCGCAGGGCTTCGGGCCCACCCAGAACTGGCGGGAGCCCCCCTACCAGGGCTGGGCGCACTTCCACACCGGGGTCGACCTGGAGGCGCCCTACGGGACGCTGGTCCGGGCCGCCGACGACGGCATCGTGATCGCCACCGGCTACGACCCCTTCGGCTACGGGCGCTACGTCGTGCTGGGGGGCGCGGGCGGGATGGCCACGCTCTACGGGCACCTGAGCGCGCTCTCGGTCGCGGTCGGGGCCCAGGTCATGCAGGGCCAGGCCCTCGGCCGGGAGGGCTCGACAGGCAACTCCACGGGGCCCCATCTTCACCTGGAGGTCAGGGTCGACTTCGGCTCCGTGCCGGGCGGGCGCCCGGTCGACCCCACGCAGTTCCTGCCTCCCGGACCGCCCTCGCCGCCCGCCTGACCCGGGCCCTTCAGGTCCCCCGGTGCATGAGGATGAGCACCGCGGGGCCCAGGAGCACTATCCACAGGCTCGGGAAGATGCAGCCCACCATCGGGAACATCATCTTCAGGGTGGCCTGGGCGGCCTTCTCCTGGGCCCGCTGGCGCCTCTTGCGGCGGATCTCGTCGGACTGGATGCGCAGGATCTTGGCGATACCCACGCCCATCTGCTCGGACTGGACGACCGCCTGGACGAAGTTGTGCAGGTCTTCGACGGCGCAGCGGGCGCCCATGTCCTCGAGCGCGTCCAGGCGCGGCCTGCCCAGCCTGACTTCCTTCAAGACCTGGGAGAACTCGTCGGTCAGTGCGTTTTTGTACTTGTCGACCAGACGCTGGATGGCGCCGTCGAAGCTGAGGCCGGCCTCGACGCTGATGGTCAGAAGGTCCATGGCGTCGGGCAGGGAGATCTGGATCTCCTTGCGGCGCCCGTCCGCCTTCTGCTTCAGCCAGAGCATGGGCATGAAGAACCCGAGGCCGCCCCCCACGGCCGCCCCGGCGGCCAGGATGGTGGGGTTGCGCGCGATCATGCCCACCGCCAGGCCGAGCGCGAAGAGGGCCACGGTGGCGCCGTAGCGGATGGCCTGGAAGTCGCTCACGGTGAGCCCGCCCGGGCGCCCGGCCAGGTTCAGGCGGGCCTGCAGGGCCTGCCGCGTCCTGTCCGGCGTGCGGGCGGCCAGGAAGCGCCCGGCGATGTCCAGGACCGGCTTCAGGATCCGCTCCGTGAAGGGCACCTGGAGCTCCTGCTCCTCCAGGGTGACGGGCTCGTCGTAGCCGCGCAGGCGCTGCTCCAGCACCCCCGCCTTGTCGGCCGCGGGGCGGTCCAGGCTCAAGAAGAAGATGAAGATCCCGACCGCGGCGATGAGTCCCAGAAGGATGGCGGGCACAGCTCAGATCTCGATCGCGATGACTTTGCGGATGAGGAAGTTCCCGAGCAGGATGAGCCCGCCTCCGATGCCGATCATGACCCAGCCCACGACGGACTGCGTCATGGGCCGGAAGTAGCCGGGGGTGAGCACGTACATGAGGGCGCCCAGGCCCAGGGGGAGGCCGGTGATGATCCATCCCGAGGCCCGTGCCTGGGCGGTCAGGGTGCGGATCTCGCCCTTGATGCGGATGCGCTCGCGGATGGTGTGGGAGATGGTCTCCAGGATCTCGGCCAGGTTGCCGCCCACGGCCTGGTTGATGGCGACCGCGGTCACCACGAGGTCGAGGTCCGCGCTGTCGACGCGCCGCACCATCTTGCGCAGGGAGTCGTCGGGGGAGGCGCCCAGGTTCATCTCCCGGACCACCCGCCCGAACTCCGCCGAGATGGGGGGGGCCGCCTTCTTGGCCACCACGTCGATGGCCTGGGCGAAAGAGTAGCCGGCCTTGAGGGCGTTGGCGAGAAGGATGAGGGTGTCCCCCAGCTGGTCGTTGAAGGCGCGCAGGCGGCGACGCTCGCGGCGCCTCACGTAGAAGCCGGGCGCGAACCAGCCCAGGCCCGCGAAGATGACCATCTGTAGCCCGGGCCCGAAGCGGGCCACCGCGGCCAGGGCCAGCAGCAGCGCGGCGGCGACCTGGATCATCAAGAACTCCGAGGTCCTGAGCTTGAGGTCGGCCTTGGCCAGGCGCTCGGCCAGCGTGGGCTTGCCTTTCTTGGCGCTGCGCCGGTCGATGCGGCTGGCGGCGGGCTGGAAGAGGCGGGCGAAGCGCTCTCGGAAGCTGGCCGGGGGTTCGGAAGCGGCCCCACTCCCGAGCACGGCCAGGTCCTGGCTGAGGGTCGCCTCCAGCCCGGCCGCGCGCGAGGAGTCGATGCCCCAGAAGACGAGGAGGATGCCCACGGCCGCGATGACGCCGATGACGAGCGGCTCCATCAGCCCCCCTGGGCGGCGGGCGTCACCGCGCCGCCCCGGCGCGGGCGGCCGGGGTCGGTCGGCCCCCGGCCATCAGGGGAGAAGCCCGGGGTACCTGGCCTGGATGTCGGCCCGGTTGACGCCGTGGGCGGAGGCGACGCTCGGACAGCTGGGGTCTGCCCCCGTGCCTTGGGGCCGGTAGTCCTTGAAGGACTCCAGGGTGTAGGTGAGGGTGGAGTTGCTGAGGAACCACTTGAAGTACTCGGCCTGGCACTGCGTGATGACGATGGTGAGGCTCGAGGAGACGCCCGCGTAGGCGGGCGCCTGCCCGGGCGCCCCGCTCCCCGCGCTGGCGCTGTTGGCCGGTCCCACGCGGAGGACGTGCACGTCGGTGAAGACAGTCCTCACGTTGCTCCCCGCCACCGCGATGATGGAGATGTAGTCGCCGGGCTGGACGTACCCGGCCACGCCCTGCTGCTCGCTCGTGGGTATGGTCATGGCCACGAACCCCGAGGGGATGGGCAGGTAGGCGGCCTCCGCCCCCGAGACCTGGTCGGGCGACTTGACGAGCAGGTTGGAGGTGAGCGCCTGGCCCTTGGCGACGGCCACCGCGGGCACGAGGCCCTGAACCGCGGTGGCGGTGGTGAAGGAGCCGGGGGGGACGTCGGCGGGGGCGAATTTGACCACCGTCACGTCGGCGGCCGTGATGGGGCTCCGGCTGGGCAGGTTCTGGGCCGCCACCACGACGGGGACGGTGCCCGCCGTGGCCGGGCCGCCGTGGGGCTGGCCGAGGACCACGAACAGGATCAGGGCGACCACCGCCAGAGCGGCGCCGATCATGGTCATGGGCCGGCCCGTCTTGATCTTAAGACGGCCTGCCTGCGTGCCTACCACTGGTTCCTCCTCCGTGCCTCGGAGGGCGGCTGCCTTCCCTCGCGGGCGAAGTCGAACGGGCTCCGGTGCCGGGGCCCGCTCACGGCCCTCATAACGCGGCGTCGCGCCCGCTTCTTGCGGCCGCCGGGGCCGCCAGGGGCGGAGCCTTACTTCCCGCCTCCTGCAAGATCACGCGCGGGCCGCCCGTTACGGGATTCGTGGGGCCACCGGTGCGAGCGACCGTGGATCCTGGAGGGCGATCCCGGCCGGCGCCGCCGGCTCGTGGGTTGCCGGTCAGGCTCATCACGAAGGCGTTTGGAAGGCTGCGCGGGAGGAGCCGGGCGCAGACCCTGGTCGAGTTCGCCCTCATCTCCCCCGTCCTCTTCTTCATGCTCTTCGCGGCCATCGACCTGGGTCGCCTGCTCTACACCTACGCGGCCGTCGCCTCGGCGGCCGAGGACGGGGCCCGGATCGTTGCCGCGCGCTCGCAGCAAACCTCGGACTGCCTCGCGCTGCAGAGAATGGAGGAGGTCGGTAAGGGCTTCCCGCTCCAGGCCGACCCCAACTCCGTCGTCGGCAACACCGATCCCAACAACCCGGGTGCGGTCGCGCCCAGCACGCCCCCGCCCGGCCTCGGCTACATCTACATCTGGCCGGCCGTGGCCACGGCCGCGCCCCCCGACGCGGCCGCCAACTGCAGCGGCTCCCAGCGCGGGGGCAGCCAGACCATCCGGCACGTGGCCGTGGAGATCGACTACCACTACGTGCCCATCACGCCCTACCTCCTGCAGCTGACGGGGGGTTTCACCGTCAAGACGGTGAGCGTGATCCAGACGGAGTACTGAGGTGGCGAGGCTGGTGCGCGCGGTCCTCCTGCGGGTGACCGCCCAGAAGGGACAGGCCCTCCCCATCGCGGCCGCCGCCATGGTCGTGTTGATGGGCATGGGCGGCCTCGCCATCGACGCCAGCCGCGACTACCTCTTCCACCGCGACGTGCAGAACGCCGCCGACATGGGCGCCTTCGCAGCCGGCAAGGCGCTCACCCTGACCCAGGTCGACGGACCCCCCAAGACCGGGGACGCCAGCATCCAGGAGGCGCACGACTTTGCCGCCAACAACGGCGAGTCGACCATCTTCAACAGCACCTGCGACGTGGCCACCTCGACCACCTTCACGACCAGCTGGTTCGACAGCGCGGGCTTCGCCTGTTCGGCCACCTCGGGCTTCCAGACCAAGGTCACCGTCAACGTGCCGGCGGTCTCCGTGGGGGGCATCCCCGTCCCCTTCGAGTGCACCGGCGCGACCGCCTACCACTGCCTCCAGGTCGTCATCACGCAGCAAGTGCAGCACCTGTTCATGCCCATGTTCGGCATCCCCAACAGCTACGCCACCGTCTCGGCCACGATCTACGCCAACCCGCCCCAGACCCAGTACACCATGCCTCCCCCCTACGCCCTCTACCTCTACCAGCCCCAGTCGGGCTGCCTGGCGGCCACGCAGCAGTGCTTCAGCGAGTCCTCCGTCCCCAGCCGGAGCGCCCTCAGCTGCATGGGCGGCAACTGCCCCACCTTCTGGGTCGACGGCGTCAACGCCACCTTCAACGCCCTCAACGGGGCCGATCTCACCCCCGCCGCCGACACCACGGGCGTGGAGTCGAACGGGGACATGGTCGTCCAGGCCTCGGGCTCGGCCACCTTCTGCGACGTCTACCAGCAGCCCGGCAACGGCAGCTTCTGCCCCGGCAACCACCTGGGCGCCCAGGGCTTCGCCATCGCGTCCGGGGCCAAGCTCTACTGCACCGCCTTCAGCGTGGGCGGTCCCGGCACCTACACGCCCTGCACAACGGCGGGGCCGGGCGGGGCCTCCTTGGGGCCCGTGAGCGGAAGCGAGACGGCCTTCGCCTCCGCCACCTGGTCGCCCACCGTGGACCTGACCGGACTGCCCGACTGCGGCGCGCTCGTCCTCGACGGGGACACCATCGCCAACAGCCTGGCCGGGTCGCCGCCTGCCGCCTGCTCCAACGCCAATTCGCCCTACCAGCTCCAGCCCGGCATCTACTCCTACATCGTCGTCAACCACGGCACCTACACGCTCGCCCCCGGGATCTACGACATCACCAGCAGGGCGCCCGTCAACACCGTCACCAGCGACACCACCGCCGCCAACGGCATCGACCACCGCAACGAGAACGCCTCCGACTTCGACCTTTGCACGGGCGGCACCTCCACCTCCTGCCCCGCGCTCACGGCCGGGGTCTGGATCGGGCACGGCGGCGGCTACTACGCGGCCCCGGGCTCGAGCGGGAGCGGTTACTCATGCAACGGCGGCTACGGAGGTGGGGGAGGCGGCGACGGCCACCATGGCCAGGACGAGGACGGGGGCGGCGGCGACGCCACCGTGGTGACCGGCTCCGGCGTCACCTTCCGGTTCGAGTCGACCTCTGCCGGCTTCGTCTCCACCGGCGAGGCCATGGTTTCGCTGGCCGCGCCCGGGGTCGGGGCCCAGCCCGCCACCAACGGCGTGCCCATCCTGTTCGACATGGAGAACAACTCCTTCATCCACCTCGACAGCGGGGGCGGCGACCACAACGACCACGGCGCCGGCTCCCAGCAGGGCGGCTTCACCGGACTCGTGTACCAGACCACGACCGCCACCGCGGGTGGCGTCGAGGCCGACCTCAGCCTCGCCAACGAGCACGGCGACGCAGGCATCACGGGCCAGGTCTGGGCCTACTCCTTCACGGCCTTCGGCGGCGACGGAACGGTCGACTTCAGCGACGGCTACGGCACCTCCTCGACGCCCCCCCTCCAGGTCGGCGGCAAGTCCGAGCCCGAGATCATCGCCAGCACCAGCCTGGGCCAGGCGGTGGACTCCTCGGGCAACCCCATAACGGGCATGGAGACGCTCCAGGTCAACTACACGGACGAGTGGGCGATGGACGCCTACGACGCCTACGTCAAGGTCAACAACGGCAACCCGGTCTTCTTCTCGCAGGGGGTCTGGAGCCCCATGCCTGGGACCGGCGCGCCCCTGCCGCCGGCGGGCAACAACCCGGGCGACTCCAACCCCGCCCGCCCCAACCCGGCCAGCCCCGGCACCTATACCGTCTCCTCCACCAACAACACGGACTGGTCCCTGAGCATCCCCAACGGGTCGTCCCCGGCCTCCACCTTCGAGGTCAGCGGGAACTGGATGTGGGGCCACGAGATGGACCTCTCCGGCTCCAGTTCCGGCAACGACGCCGCCACCGTCAAATACACGTTCGCGACCCCGGCCGGGAAGTCGGTCGCCATCACCGTCTTCGTGACCGACGGGGACCGCTGCGGCGACTACGCGCTCGTCAGCGCCATCTACAACAACATCGGCCAGACCAGCGGCGGCCAGCAGACGGCGGGCACCGTGGAGATGGCGGGCTGAACATGCCCTCGCTCCGGGGAGGCCGCGGCCAGGCCCTCGTCGAGGTCGCCATCGTGCTCCCCGTCCTCATGTTCATGACCTTCATGCTGGTCGACCTGGCGCACGGCTTCTACCTCGCCGTCGAGATCTCGGGGGCGACCCGGGCAGGCGTCCGGGACGGCATCGTGAGCGACACCTCGGACCTCGGGGACGCCATCCGCAGCGAGCCCAACAGCGCCATCGCCGACACCACCGCGGTCTGGGGCGACACCGGACCCGGGGGCGTCGACGCCAGCTGCACGGCCGCCCCCGGCAGCCAGAGCTGCGGAGACCCCAACGGGTGCCCCTCCAGCGTCTTCACGGGCGGGCGCCTGGCCTGCTTCGCGGTCCGCTCCTGCACTCTTTCCAGCAGCGCCGACAGCGGCTCCTGCACTTCCTACGGCGCCTGGGGCTCGCGCCCCGCTTCCACCAGCTCCGCTACGCGCGGGCTGCAGGTGAAGGTCGTCTACAAGCTCATCCCCTTCACGCCCTTCGTCGCCACTCGCCTGGCCGGAGGCCTCCTCTACCTGACCAGCACCACGACCGGGGACGAGCTTTACTTCTGAGGCTGTCAGCTGGGTAGGTAGTCTGATAGCCTAGCTATCAGACTTGCTACCGCGAAAGATCATGAGCCGAGGCGCGCCGGGCCCTCACGCCCCCCCTGCGGCGGGCTACCGCGTGGCCCTTCGGCCGCGGGCCGGGGCGTGCCCGTGACGGCGCGGGCGCGCGGCGAGAGAGGGGGCGAGGAGCCCGACGCGGTTTTGGGCCAGGAGCCCGAGGAGATCGTCAGCCGGGCTGCGGGCGTGGGCCGGGAAAGGCTCGACCGCAGCGGGCTTGACGTGTTCCTGACCGGGCTCATCGGAGGCGTCGAGGTCTCCCTGGGCGCGCTCGCGGCCATGATCGTGCTGGGCGTCGTGACGGGCGCCTTCCCGCGGGTCGGGCTCTACGGAGGGCTGGCCCTGGCCGGCCTCGTCTTCCCGGTCGGCTTCCTCTTTGTCATCACCGGGAGGTCCGAGCTCTTCACCGAGAACTTCCTCATCCCGGTCGTGGCCGTCCTCACCCGGGAGCGCCCGGTCAGCTCGCTGGCCGGTGTCTGGGCCCTCTCCTGGTGCGGCAACCTGATCGGCTGCGGGGCCATGGCGGCCCTGCTCTCGGTTCCCCAGGCGATCGGGTCCCCGATCCTGGACGGCTACCGGGCCTACTCCGTTTACAAGCTCGGGCTGGGCACGCCCGGGCTCTTCGTCTCCGCCATGCTGGCGGGCATGGCCATGACCGTGCTGACCTGGATGATCCTGGCCGTCAGGCACCCGGTCGGCCGGATGCTGGTCATCTGGGCGGCCGGCTACGTGCTCTTCGCCGCCAACCTCTCGCATGTGATCGTCAGTGCCGCCATCCTCCTGGTCGGGTTCGCCCGCGCCGGCCACGACTTCCTGGATGTCACCAGGTACATCGGGGTGACGACCTTCGGGAACCTGGTCGGGGGTGTCGGACTGGTCACGGTCTTCCGCTTCGCCCAGGCGCGAGAGAAGCAGCGCCGTAGGAGGCGCCCCGGCCTCTTGGGCTGAGGTCGCCGGCTTTTACCGGCGCACCTTCACGCGGCCGCACCCGTGACGTTCTCACGAGGCTGTGGCCGCCGAGGGCGTCGCCGAGCCGGCCCTCGCCTGCCGCCCGAGCTGATCCAAGCGCGGCCAGGTCCACCCCCCCCGGCTCCGCCACACCCCGGCCGCGGCCGAGCCCACCGGGGCCTGCTGCCGGGCCAGGTGCTCGACGATCACGAGGCCCAGAGGACCGGCGCCCTCGCGTACTGCCAGCTGCTGGTTCCCGAACTGGGGGCGGGGGCACGGTGGTGACTGAGGCCGTGCTGCCCACCGTGAAGGCTCCTCCGCCTACGACACTCCTGGCCGAGGGACGAGTCGGCGCCGGTCCGCCAGGCCGAGGGGGATGCGCTGCATCGCCGCCGCGCGGGCGGAACCGCTCGGGGCGCCGGGCTGCGCGATGAGGGTGGCCCGAATGCGCAAGGGGGAGTTGACTCGCCTTCGTGGAGCCGCGGACCTGGACCAGGGCAGCGCTGCACATCACTTCTTGGAGCGCGGCGTGATCGCCGGGTTGACGGTCTGGGCATCTTGACCCCCCGGCGTCATCATTGGCGGCGGAGGAGCCAATCGATCGTCCGATGGGCTCGCCGTCCGCCCTGAATCCCAACCGCGCGGACATCGCGCGGTCGGCGCACGTTCAGAATTAGCAAAGAGAGCGAAGGCGAACGCAGCCGGGAGGAAGAGCCTGCAACGGTCTCGCACACCCCCTCTGGGGGGCCTCTTGACAGGTTCGCAAAGCTGGGGTACGGTGGCGCAATCGTTTGCTCTGATCACCGGGAGTGGGTAGCGATGAAAATGTGGAGCTGGGGAGATGCCCGTAGACGGCTCGTCGAGATGACTAGGCCTGCCGGTGGCGGACGAGGCCCGACGGGCGGAGTTCGGCTTGGGGCTGTGCTTGCAACGGGGATGGTGGCGCTTGTCGCCTGCGGTGGATCGTCCGGACCCACCAGCAGCTCCACCTCGCCGATCGTGGTCGGCGCCTCACTCTCCCTTTCAGGAGACTTCTCGGTCGACGGCCAAGCCTTCCAGCGCGGATATCAGCTCTGGGCCGACAACGTCAACTCGCACGGCGGCCTGCTCGGCCGAAAGGTCAAGCTCGACATCGTATCGGACGGCTCGAGCCCGGCCAACGCGACCACCAACTATCAGAAGCTCATCTCGCTGGACAAGGTGTCTTTGATCCTGGGGCCCTTCTCGACCCTGCTTTCGGTAGCGGCCCAAAAGGTCGCCGCCCGTTATGGCTACGCCTTGGTCGAGGGCGCCGGCGGCGGTCCGGCCGCCTTCGCGACCGCCTACCACAACTACTTCGATGTCAGCCTGCCGGTAGTGGGAGATGCCCTTCCGTTCGCCAAATGGATCACTTCCATGCCCGCGTCTCAGCGGCCGACGACTGCCGCTTACCCGACCTCGAACGATCCTTTCACGCAGCCTGTGGTGGCGGCCGCCCAAAAGGTCTTGGAGGGCGCTGGCATCAAGACCGTCTACAGCAAGGTCTTCCCGGCCGAGGTCACCGACTACAGGCCGATCGCCGATCAAGTCGCGTCGACCAACGCTCAGCTCGTCATCCTGGGTTCGGTCGACGTTCCCACCGTGAGCGCCTTCATGCAGGCCTGGGAATCTCAGCACTACAACCCCAAAGCCTTCCTGGCAACGGGCGGCCCTGATCAGGGCACCGCCTTCCTGAACGCCGTCGGGGTCAAGAACGCCAATGGAATCTTCGTGCCCAACGCCTGGTATCCGGGCGCGCAGATTCCCCTCAGCCAGCAGATGGTGAAGGCCTACATCGCCAAGTACGGGGGGAACGCGTCTGGCGTCAACTCCGATGTGGCCGAGGGCTACTCAGCGGGGGAGGTGCTTCAAGCAGCCGTCGAGGGCACCCACGGTCTTAACAACAGCAAGATCATCGCCTACCTCCACAAGCCTGGCTTCAAGATCCAAACTGCGCAAGGTCCAGTGACTTTCAACAATCTGGGCGAGAACTTCTCCCAGACCGCCTTCGCCTTCCAGTGGCAGAACGGCAACTTTGTTCAATCTGTGCCGCCCGACACTGCCGGCTCGGTCGCGCCGCTCTATCCAAAGCCCAACTGGGGTAGCTAATCCCGATGGGCTCGGCCCTAGTCAGCGCGGTCGTAGACGGTTTCCTCACGGGCACCGTCTATGCTCTGATGGCGGCTGGGCTGACCCTCATCTTCGGGGTGATGGACATCATCAACGTGGCCCAGGGCATCTTGGTCGTACTCGGCTCCTATTTGAGCTATGTGCTGGCCAGCCATTTCGGGATCGACCTCTTCGTCGGCCTCTTGGTCACAATCCCCTGCCTGTTCTTGATCGGCATCGCGGTCGAGTGGGCCTTCATGCGCCGCATTCCAGGCCGCGACAAGACCGCCATGTCGATCCTCGTCACCTATGCGGTCGCCCTCATCATGATCGGAGCCCTGAACGAGATTTTTGGCCTCAACTACGTGCAGCTGCAAGCTTGGTACGTGACCAAGACACTCCATTTCGCGGGTATTTACCTCCCCTACATCTACCTCTTCGGCTTTGGCTTGGCGGTGGTGCTGCTGGCGGCGCTCTACCTACTGCTCTACCGGACCCGCTTCGGTGCCAGCGTCCGGGCCTCACTCCAGGATCGCAACGCGGCCCGCCTGATAGGAATCGATGTAGCCCGGGTGGCTACAGTGTCCTTCGGGATTGGGGTCGCGATGACGGCAGCGGGCGGCATGCTCTTTGGCGCGACAAACGCCTTCAACGCCAACAGCTCTGAGGACTTGATCTCCAGGTTGCTGGCGATCGTGATCCTGGGCGGACTCGGCAGCATCGGGGGGGCGCTGGGCGCCGCGGTCTTCATGCTCATGGTGGAAGACGTGGTGTCCGTCGCCTGGTCGCCGGTCTGGGCGCCGGCGGTCTTCTTCATCGTCTTGGTGCTGGTGCTCTCCATCCGCCCACAGGGACTCTGGGGCCGAGTGAGCGTAAGGGCGCAGTGAGCGTCACCGCGAGGGCGCCGGGGGCGGGTCCCTCAGCCGCGCCCGGCGCGGGTAGCCGGAGGTGGCTGGTCCTGCTCGGTTGGCTCGCCTTCGCCGCCGCGCTGGTGGCCTTTCCTCTGGTTCTGACCAACTCCACCTACACATCGATCGGTATCTTCACGCTCCTATTTATGGCCTCGGCAAGCGCCTGGAACGCCTTTGGCGGCTTTTCCGGATACATCAACCTGGGCATGGGGGTCTTTTGGGGAACCGGGGCCTACACCTTGTCCTTGGCGGCGTTGGACTGGCACATGCGGGCCGGGTACAGCATGTTCAGCCTGGTGGCCCTGGGGGGCCTGGCGGCGGCCGCGATCGCGGTGCCGTTTGGTTTTGTCGCCCTGCGGACCCGCCGCCACACCTTCGTTGTCATCACGATCGGGATCTTCTTCATCTTCCAGGCCCTGGCCTTCAACTTCAGCTTCACCGGCGGCTCGTCCGGTCTGCAGCCTCCGAGTCCGCCCTGGCTGGGCGACTTCTTCAATGTGCCCTTCTACTATGTGGCTCTGGGCGTGCTCGCGTTCGCGGTGCTGCTCGCGAGCGGGATGCGGCATTCCCGCTTCGGCCTCCAACTGCTTGCCATCCGCGATGATGAACCGCGGGCGCGTGGCCTGGGTGTCAAGGTGGCCTGGGTCAAGCTCTCGGCCTTCGTCCTGACGGCGATTCCTGTGGGCATGGCGGGCGCGCTTTACGCCTACTTCGTCGGCCAGATCTTTCCCCAGTTCGCCTTCGACCCCACCTTCGACGTCACAGTCGCCCTCATGAGCTTCTTCGGTGGCCTCGGCACCATCACCGGCCCTCTGCTGGGGGCCTTGGTGCTGGAACCGATCCAGCAATACCTGCAGTTCACGATCCCGGCTGGCTCCCTCTACCTCGTCATCTACGGCGGGCTGTTCCTGCTCGTGATCTTATTCATGCCGCGAGGGCTCATCCCCTCGGTCCGCGACCGATGGCTCAGTCGCCGAGCCGCTCGCCGCGGCCTGGCGGAGATCCCGACTGAAGTCAGCACGGCACAGCCGAGATCTGCCGCCCAGGACCCAGATGAGCGCACTGCTTGAGATCGAGGGGGTCTGCAAGTCCTTCGGAGGCCTGCGCGCCCTGGACGAGTGCTCGCTTGAGGTTCCCGAGGGAGGCATCGCCGGCCTGATCGGCCCCAACGGGTCCGGCAAGACCACCCTCTTCAATGTCATCACTGGCTATGTCCGCAGCGACGCAGGCCAGGTGAGGTTGCGGGGGCAGCCGATTGGCAGCCTGGGACCGGATCGGGTCTTTGCGCTCGGCGTCGGGCGGACCTTCCAACTGACCAGGATCTTTGCGCGGCTGAGCGTCCTGGAGAACATGCTGGTGGCTACCCAGCGCCAGGAAAGCTGGTTGCGCAGCGTGGTCCGCCGTCAGGGCTCGACGGCTGAAAGGCAGCGAGCCCTGGAACTGCTCGACTTCGTTGGACTGACCCGCCTTGCCTCGGCGGCGGCGGGAACCCTTTCCTACGGTCAGCGCAAGCTCCTTGAGCTCGCATATATCCTGGTCGCCGACCCAACTGTGATCCTGCTCGATGAGCCCGCCGGAGGCATCAACCCCACCCTGATCAACGACATCCGGGACAGCATCGTGCGGCTCAATCAGGAGGGCAAGACCTTCTTGGTGGTGGAACACAACATGGAGTTCGTGATGGGGCTCTGCCATCAGGTCACCGTCATGGACCAGGGGAGAGCGATTGTGACCGGCTCCCCGGCCGCTGTGCGCAAGGATCCGCGGGTTCTGGACGCCTATCTCGGCGGTGCGGGTGGAGATCATGCAGGCGAGCCGAAGTCGGTCGCCCGCGCCCAGACTGACGCCGATGTCTGATGGTAGGGCCGCCTCGAAGCCTGCCGCTGGCGAGGCCTTGCTCCGGCTCGAGGGCGTGATCGCCGGGTACGGCGGTGGCGACGTTCTCCATGGAGTCAGCTTCGACGTCCCGGCGGGGGGCATCACCTGCATCGTGGGGCCCAATGGGGCTGGGAAGTCGACGCTGCTGTCTGCCGTGAGCGGAATCCTGAGGCCGCGTAAGGGATCGATCTGCCTCCGTGGGAAAGAGTTGATCGGCTGCTCCCCGCGGGAGATTCTCAAGCGGGGCATCGTGCAGGTGCCTCAAAACCACAGCCTGTTCCCACAGATGACGGTCCGGGAGAACGTCAAACTGGGCGGCTTCCTCGAACGGGACCGAGCTGTCACTGCCCGGCGGCTGAAGCGGCTGACCGAGCTTTTCCCGATCGTGGCCGATCGTGCCACGGAGAAGGCGGGGGCACTCTCGGGCGGGCAGCAGCGATTGGTCGAGTTCGCCCGATCGTTGATGCTCGATCCGACCGTCGTCGTGCTCGACGAGCCCTCGATGGGGCTTGATCCCCGCACGCTGGAGACGGTGTTCGCGACTATCAAACAGATGCATGCAGATGGTCGCACTCTCCTGCTGGTCGAGCAGAACGCTCGCGCCGGGTTGAGACTGGCAACTCAGGGAATCGTGCTCGAGAATGGGCTCGTTCGCCTCCAAGGCACCGGACGAGAAGTCTTGGAGCATCCCGAGATTGGCGTGCTCTACCTGGGTGGGGCGGTGACGGGCGCGCGGGCGCGCAATTGACCCTGCCGGGCCGGCATTCGGTGCTGGTAGAGATCCCGCGCGGCTGGTGCTGGGGGCTCCCGGCGGCGGACTGCTACGACCTCTCCGTCCCATCCCCGCGGCATCGGCCGCGGTTGGCGCAGGGACGGGCGTGGCGAGTACGTGGGCGCGGGCGGAGGCCGGCCGTCCTGAGCTGGATCAGGGGAGCGAGTCGGGCAGGCGCTGCTTGAGCTTGGCGACGGGCTCGAAGAGGTCGCCCAACCGCTCCGCGCGCTCGAGGACCGCCTCTGAGTCGAAGACCAAGAGCTGAGGATCGCGGCGGCTGACCGCGTCCTCCACCTCCGCCCACGTGACCGGGGTGGAGACAGTGGGCCGGGCCCGGGCTCGCAGCGAGTAGACGCTCACCGTCGTCTTGTGGGGGTCGTTCTGGCTCCAGTCGATGAGCACCTTGCCCTCGCGGAGGGTCTTCAGCTGCCTGGACACGACGCGGCCGGGGAGCTCGCGCTGGAGGCGCTCGGCGATACCGCGGGAGACCGCCTTGGTGCTCTCGTACCCGCCCGGAGTGTTGAGGGGCAGGTAGAGCTGCAGGCCCTTGGAGCCTGAGGTCTTGGCGAAGGCCTCGAGGCCGGCCCGCGCGAAGAGCTTGCGCAGGTGGAGGCCGACCTCGCAGCATTCGACGATGGTGGCCGGAGGGCCGGGGTCGAGGTCGAAGACGAGCACGGTGGGGACGGCGACGTCGCGCGCCAGGGAGAGCGAGGTGTGGAGCTCCAAGGTGGCGAGGTTGGCCAGCCAGACCATGCTGGGGAGGTCCTGCACCAGGCAGTAGTCCATGACCCTGCGGTTGCCCTCGCTCCAGACGGGGGTGGTGCGCACCCAGGGGGGACGGTGCTTGGGGCAGTTCTTCTCGTAGAAGAAGTCGGACTCCACGCCGTTCGGATAGCGCTTCAGCGTGAGCGGGCGGTTCTTGAGGTGGGTCGAGATGGCGGGCCAGATGCGGGTGTAGTAGTCGATGACCTGCGCCTTGGTGAACCCGGCCTCGGGATAGAGGACCTTGTCGAGGTTTGAGAGTTTGAGGCGGCGACTGCCCACGCTCACCTCCACCTCCCGAGCCGCGGCCGGGCTCAAGAGGGCCGCTCCCTGACCACCTCGGAGGCGGCCTTGTCCTCCCTCAGCCCCTTGAAGGAGGGGTGCCGGAGGAGGCCCTGGCTGGTCCACTCGCCGAACTCGAACTCCCCGACCAGGGAGGGCTCGACGAAGATCGCGCCCCTGGGCGTAGGCGGCCCCCACCCAAACGGGCTCTCGTGTCGCTGCAGTGGCCTCAACAGCGTGGCCAGGCGCTCCAGGTCGCGGTCGCTGTAGCCGGTCCCCACCTTGCCCCCGTAGCGGAGGCGGTCGCCCTCCTGGTATCCGACCAGGAGCGCGCCCAGGTGCCCCTCGCGGCGGCCCTGGCCGGGCAACCAGCCCCCGATCACCAACTCTTGCCGAAGGTGGTTTTTGACCTTGAGCCAGGCGCCGGAGCGCACGCCCGGTTCGTAGCGGCTGTCCAGCCTCTTGGCGATCACGCCCTCCATGCGCTGTCGGCGGCTGGCGTCCAGCATGGCCTGGCCCTCGCCCTCCTGTGAGGGCGGCACCTGCCAGCTGGGCCCGGAGAGTTCGAGCGACTCGAGGAGCCGGCGCCGCTCCCGGTAGGGGAGCGAGAGGGTGGGCCGGCCGCCGGCGTGCAGCACGTCGAAGATCATGTAGTAGACGGGCGTGGCCGGGGCGGCCGACCGCACGTCCGCCTCCCGGTTCAGCCCCATCCGCTGCTGGAGGGCCTCGAAGCTCGGCCGCCCCGACTCGTCGAGCGCGATCAGCTCGCCGTCCAGCAGGAGCACCTCCGATCCCGCGCGGTCGGCCAGCGAGCGCAGCTCCGGGTACCTGCGGGTGACGTCCTCCCCTTTCCGGCTGAGCGCCCTCACCGACCCGTGGTCGAGGCTCACGAT
>JBOHUY010000312.1:0-19757 GCA_050735015.1 Candidatus Dormibacterales bacterium
ACAGGGGTCTCACCAGGCTGCGAGTGGCCCCCGCCCCGCAGCCCGCCCTCCTGCGCGGCCGCTGACCCTCAACTGACCCGGAAAAGAGAAGGGGCCCCTCTTTGAGGCCCCTCGTTTGGGTCGGTCCGAACCCCGTCGATGGGGCCACCCGGCCCCGACAGGTTTACCCGTTGAACGCGAGAACGACGTTCGAGAACATGTTCCCAACCTGGCCGCCCATCGTAATCAGAATGATGATGGCCGCGATCGATACCATGATCAGGATCAGGGCGAACTCGACGAGGCCCTGTCCCTCCTGGCCCAGGGGGCGGCTCAGAACGAAACGGCGATCGGGCACCTCCTTCACCTCCTTTCCGGTTCGCGAACCGACCCACCAACACCGGAGGTGTTTCCTAGGCTGACGCCCGCCGTCGCCCTTTCCTGCGCATCGGAGAAGTCGGGCGGGGGAGATTCGAACTCCCGATCTCCTGCTCCCAAAGCAGGCGCTTTTCCTGGCTAAGCTACCGCCCGGTATTCGCTCTTGCTAATGGCGCCTGCCTCCGGTTCAGCGCCTCTCAGCGACGGCTACTTCCAGGGGGGTCCAGAGCCTGTCCATTCTATGGTTCGGGCTCCTTCTAGCCCTTCCGGGCCCCACGACGACACCTAGGTCTCTAAGACCGCGCCGGGTTGGTCCCGAGCCGGCGCTCAACCTTCTCCGCTGGTGTGCCCACCGCCTTGCGGGGCGGCCGGAGCCTTTGCTGCGAGCCATGAAGGCCCGTAACGTCCTCGGGTCGGTACTCCGGAATCGGGAGCACTTCAAGAACCGCCATCTACTTCCACTGCGGCGGCCTCGATCTCTACATTGGTTCGGGAAATATCTCGCTAGTTGAGGAGGTGGACACCAGATGTGCTCCTGCTTCCAGCCGGCAGGTACAATCCAAGCAATGTGCCCGATGAAGACGGGCTTTGACTGGATAGGCACTACGTACGGCTCCCTCGTGCAGGTTCTGAGCATCGGCTGGCTTTTCGGGAGCACCAGCGTCGTGGGTTTCCTCGGACGCCGCTGGCTGAGGACCCCGGCGCCGCCAGTCTGACCCGGAGCGGATGGGTGATGGTGGTCTTGTCCATGCGCTGGGCCATGTAGGCGACCAAGTCCTGGAGGTCGCGGGCATGGTGGGCCGAAGGCACCGCCTCGGTGCGCACCCCTCCCCACGGCTGGCCTCATCGCCGACCTGCCTGCGAGCTGCGCTTCAACGAGGTCCAACTGGAGACGGGTGCCTGGGCTGAGCTGCGTGCCTTGGCCGAGGCCCGCGACCGTTACCGCGTCGATCAGCGGTCGGCTCTGCACGAGCAGCGCTCTCTTCTCGAGCTGACCTGGCCCCAACTCCCCAAGCAGGTGCCTGCCATCTCCGGCTCCCACCTGCAGGCCGCTCTCGGCCTCGGCCTCAGCCCGGTCGCAATCGCGAAGCTGTCGCGGGAGGACTTCAGCTCGCGTCTGCGCGCCGCGCACACCCACCGTAGCGCGCGGCATCGGCGGCTCTCGGCTCCGAGGCCCGCGAGCGAAAACCCACTATGCCGGGCCGCCGCGAGAGTGCGCTGGAGGGCCTCCGGCCCACGGGACTTCGGAAATCCGCGGACACGCGGCCGCAGTCGCTCCGGGTCGCGCGTCAGGCCCACGAACTCCCGGCCAACCACTGCCTGCGGATGGCGAACAGGTGCCTGCCGGTGAGGACGTTCAGGAGGCGGCGCGCCGTTCGGAAGTCGCGGGCGAGTGGCTCATGGCCCGCCCTCTCGTAGGCGGATCGACCGACCCACTCCATGACCCAGAAGGGCTTGCCCGAGCGCGCGAGCTCACCAGGCTCCCGACCCAGGAGGCGTCCCAGGCGGGCCAGCTCGGTGGGGGTGGGGGGGTGGCTTGCCACATGCTCGGGGAAGACGCCGGACATGAACAGGGCCAGGTCTCCGAGCCGGCTCATGGCGCCCAGTTCGGCCAGGTCGACCGGGTTCAGCTCGCTGTAGCGCCGCCTTCGCCAGCGGCCGCCGCTCCTCTCCCAGACGCTGCCGGAGGCGATGCGGACGAAGGACGCCAGCAGAGCCACCAGGCGCTCGCGGTTGGCCTCCACGGCCCCGTAGTCGCGGAGAGGCTGGACGTCGAACACCGGCAGCCGACGGGGAGGCAGCCACTCCACCACGTAGCCCGTGGAGTCGAGGTGTCCGAGCGTCTCCTGGAGCAGGTCGCGGAAGACCGTGGCCGGGTGAGCCAGGATGAGAGGGTCCGGCGGCTCCACAGGGTCCAGCTTGCCCGATCCGCGCCCGGCGCGGCGCCGCTGGGGGCGAGGCGAGGCGTCTCGGGGGCGGTCAGGCGCCCAAACGACCCAGCTCCCCCGACTCGAGGAGCTTTCGCACCGCCCCCGCCCGGTGGCTCCAGCGGTCCTTTTGCCCGGGGGGCATCTCCGCGAACGTGAGCCCGGCCTCGGGCACGAGGAAGACGGGATCGTAGCCGAACCCTCCCCCGCCCCGAGGCTCGGGCACCACCTCACCATGGCGGTCCGCCTGGAAGACGCGCACCTCGCCGGCGCGATAGAGGGCCAGGGCGCAGACGAACCTCGCACGCCAGGGGCGGGGATGCCCGGCCAGCCGCCTAAGCACCTCCGCCGTCCTCTCCGGCTGGGTGGGGGCGATGCGGGCGGAGTGGACCCCGGGGAAGCCGCCCAGCGCCTCCACCTCGATGCCGGAGTCGTCCCCGATGGCGGGGAACCCGGTCACCCCGGCCGCCGCCTCCGCCTTCAGGCGGGCGTTCTCCTCGTAGGTGGTGCCCGTCTCCTCCACTCCCAGGTCCAGCGGGAAGATCTCAACGGGCGCAGCTTTGAGCAGGGTCCTCAACTCCTCCACCTTGCCCGGGTTGCCGGTTGCGACCACGAGGCGCACGGGGCCCCCGCCGTCGCGGCGGGCGCCGGCGAGGACCTTGCCGGAGCTCACCGGGCGAGCGCGCGCTTTTGGTGGACGATGAGTTCTTTGACCCCGCGCTCGGCCAGGCCCAGCATCGTATCCAGCTCCTGACGGCTGTACGGCTCGCCCTCAGCGGTGGCCTGGAGCTCGACCAGCCGTCCGTCCTCCCCCATCACGCAGTTGAGATCAGTGCTGGCGAGGAAGTCCTCGGCGTAGTCGAGGTCGAGCCTGGGCTCGCCCTCCACGATCCCGCAGCTGACGGCGGCGACGTACTGCCCGATGGGGGTCTTGCTGATCATCCTCGCCTCCTGCATCCGGCGGACGGCCAGGTAGAGCGCGACGAAGGCACCTGTCACGCTGGCCGTCCGCGTGCCGCCGTCGGCCTGGAGGACGTCGCAGTCGAGGGTGATGGTGCGCTCGCCCAGCAGGGAGGTGTCGACGGCGGCCCTCAGCGATCTGCCGATCAGCCGCTGGATCTCGTGCGTGCGTCCGCCCAGCCTGCCCTGGGCGGCCTCGCGTTGGTTGCGGTCGCGCGTCGCGCGGGGGAGCATCGAGTACTCGGCCGTGACCCATCCGTGCCCCGTCCCCCGCCTGTGGAAGGGCACCCGGTCCTCCACGGATGCCGTCACGTGGACCTTGGTGCGCCCCATTTCGATCAGGCAGGAGCCCTCCGCGTGCACGTTCACGCCCGTCTCGATCCGGACCGGCCGCAACTCCTCCGGCCGCCGCCCGTCGCGGCGCGGCATCAGTGACCGGTCAGCTTGAGGAGGAGGGCGGTGCCCTCCCAGAACAGGTAGAGGGGGACGAACATGACGAGCGGCGTGATGGGGTCAACGCCGGGGGTCGCGAGGTACGCGATCATGGCGATGCCGATCACCCAGTAGAAGCGGTTCCGGTAGAGCCACTTGGAGTTGATGATCCTGAGCATGCCCAGCGACCAGACGACGACGGGCAGCTCGAACACGATGCCGAAGGCGATGATCAGCACCAGGATGAAGTTGATGTAGTCGTCCACGAAGGGCAGGTACTTGAGGTTGGGCGGCGCGAAGCTGCCCAGGATGTGGATGAACAGGGGCAGGGAGAAGATCGCGAAGCCCACGCCCACGGCGAAGAAGAACATGGTGGCCAGGACGAGCGGCCCCACCAGGCGCCGCTCGCTGCGCTTGAGTCCGGGGCTGACGAACCACCAGATCTGCTGGATGATGACGGGGGAGGCGATCACGAAGCCCAGGTAGATGGCGATCTTGAGGGCCAGGGCGAACGCCCCCGTGGGCGTGTGGTAGTAGACCGTGTGCACGCCCGCGCGAACGAGCAGCAGCTCCAGGACGCGGCCCCAGACCAGGAACCCGGCCACGGACCCGAGGCCCCAGGCCAGGACGGCGACGATGACCGCACGCCGCAGCGCGTACAGGTGTTCCAGGACGGTCATCCGATCCCCCTCCACCTCGTCCGGGCGGAGCCCGGGCGGGCCTCGTTGGAGGACCCTCTCGAGAAGGGCCACCTGGCCTCTCAGTTGGAGGGAGTGTTCGGGGGCGTCGTGGTCGCGGGCGGGGCCGGCGTTTCGGTCGAGGAGCTCGCCGCCGGGGCGGACTGGGCCGGATCCGGCTGGGTCGAGCGCGTGACCTCGTCGCGGAGGTCCTCGCCCGCCTTTCTGAACTCCTTGATGCCCCGGCCGATCGCGCCGCCCAGCTCGGGCAGCTTTCCGGGCCCGAAGATGATCAGGACGATGATCAGGCCGAGGATGATGTAGATGTGGCCGCCGCCACCGAGAAAGGGCATACCAGCTACCTCGCCCCGATTATACGTTCGACGCCCTGGCGGATCACGTCCCCGATCGACTCCAGTTCGGCGGGCCCATGCGCCGTGGACAGAAAGCAGGTCTCGAACTGTGAGGGCGGCAGGTAGACCCCGTCCTTAAGACAGCTCCGGTGGAGCTTCGCGTAGGCGTCCGCGTCCGCCCTGCGGGCGTCCTCGAAGGAGCGCACGGTCCCCTCTCGCATGAAGACCGTGAACATGGAACCGACGCGGCTGACCGTCACAGGGAGGCCGGAGAGGGCCTCTTCGACGGCCGCACCCGCGGCCTCCAGGCGCGCGTAGGGCGGGTCCGACTCCAGGATCCTCAGCGTGGCCAGGCCCGCGGCGGCGGCCAGGGGGTTGCCCGAGAGCGTGCCCGCCTGGTAGACGGGCCCCTCCGGGGCGACCATGCGCATGAGGTCCTCGCGGCCGCCGTAGGCGCCTACTGGCAGTCCACCTCCGATGATCTTGCCCAGCACCGTCAGGTCGGGCCGGACGCCGCTCACCGCCTGGGCGCCCCCCAGCGCGACCCGGAAGCCGGTGATGACCTCGTCGAATATGAGAAGGGCCCCCGCCGCCTCACATTCGGCGCGGAGCCCCTCCAGGAAGCCTGGCTCGGGCGCGACCAGACCCATGTTCCCGGCCACGGGCTCGACGATGACAGCCGCCAGGTCCCCGCCGGCAAGGACCCCGGCCGCGGCGGCGAGGTCGTTGTAGGGAACGACGGCCGTGTCGCGAGCGGCGGCGTCGAGCCCCAGCGTGGCCAGCCCCGAGCCCCCGGCGGCGAGCATGGGGTCGTAGTGTCCGTGGTAGCCGCCTGCGAACTTCAGCAGGCGGCTCCGGCCCGTGGCCGCACGGGCGACCCGGAGGGCGGACATGACCGCCTCCGTGCCGGAGCTGACCAGCCGCACCACGTCCACGGACGGAACCAGGCGGCAGATCGCCTCGGCCAGCTCCAGCTCTGCCTCGCAGGGGGCGCCGAAGGAGGCTCCCGCCGCCGCCTGGCGGCGGATGGCCTCCACCACCTCCGCCCGGCAGTGGCCCAGGATGAGCGGCCCGAAGCTGAGCACGAGGTCGGTGTACCGGTGGCCCTCCACGTCGAAGACGAAGGCGCCCTCTCCGCGGGCGATGAAGATCGGGTCTCCGCCTACGGCTCGGAACGCGCGTACGGGGCTGGAGACCCCCCCGGGCATGACCCTCAGGGCCCTGCGGTAGAGCTCTGCCGACGAGCTCACCGGCCGCACCCGGACCCCGCGCCTGGGATGGTCAACCCCTAGGTGGGCTTGACGCTGACGTCGAGGATGCGGTCCCCCGATCCCAGCGAGGTCAAGAGCCCACCGCCCTGAAGAACGCTTCCGAAGCGGTTGTAGACGGTGGCGCCGGGCCCGTTCGGCCACGGCCCCCGGACGAAGAAGACCTGCCCCCCGCTGATGGTCCCGTCGGGGAAGCGCGCCATCCCCACAGACCCCGTCGGGAAAAGACCGCCTTTGCCCTCGGCGGGTAGGTTGTAGCCGGGTCCGCCTCGACCGTCTCCCTCCGGATCACCGGTCTGGATCACCCACGTCCGGGGGTGAAAGAAGGTCAGGCCCGTGTAGTAGCCGTGCAGGGCGAGGACGATGAAGTTGTTGACCGTCTTGGGCGCCAGGGCGGGGTCGAGGAGGACCCCGATGCGGCCCTTGGTGGTGTCCAGCGTGGCCAGGTACTTACGGTGCAGGTCGATGCACATGGCGGGTGAGCCCGCGTAGGTGCGCGGCCCGAGCACGGTCCGCGTCCGGCAGGCGGCCAGGGGGCCCGCCGGCACGGGGGTGACCGCCCGCTGCATGGCCCAGCCGCCCAGGGCGGCACCCGCGGCCAGGGCGACCAGGAGCCCGGCGGCCAGCCCCCCCACGGGTCTTGAGTCATGCACGGGGGCCGGTCGCGCGGCCGCCCGCGAGGAGCCCCTCACGCCTCCGCCAGCCATCCCGCCGCGGCCATCGCGTGGTAGGTGATGACGATATCCGCGCCCGCCCTTCGGATGGCGGTCAGGATCTCCATCGCCACGCGGCGCTCGTCGATCCAACCCCGCTCCGCCGCGGCCATGACCATCGAGTACTCGGCGCTCACGTTGTAGGCCGCCAGGGGCACATCGAACTCGGCGCGCGCCTGCGCGAGCACGTCGAGGTAGGCCAGGGCCGGCTTCACCATGAGCACGTCGGCGCCCTCTGAGAGGTCGGTTCTGAGCTCTTTCATCGCCTCACGGCGGTTGGCCGGGTCCATCTGGTAGCCGAGCCTGTCGCCCGAGCGGGGGGCCGACGCGGCCGCCTCGCGAAAGGGACCGTAGAAGCCGGAGGCGTACTTGGCGGCGTAGGCGAGGATGCCGATCCGGCCGTGCCCGGACTCGTCCAGGGCGGCACGTACGGCCGCCACCTGGCCGTCCATCATGCCCGACGGGGCGATGAAGTCGGCCCCCGCCCGCGCCTGCGCGACGGCTATCTCCTGGTAGCGGACCAGCGTGGCGTCATTTTCCACGCCCCCCGGCCCGACGATGCCGCAGTGGCCGTGGTCCGTGTACTCGCACAGGCAGAGATCGGCGATCACGGTGAGGGCGTCGCCGTGTGTCTGCTTCAGCTCGGCGATGGCGCGCTGCGAGATGCCGTCGGGCGCCCAGGCCTGCGATCCGGCGTCGTCCTTCGTGGCCGGTATGCCGAAGACGAGAACGGCCGGCACTCCGGCCTTGAGCGCCTCGCCCGCCGCCCCCACCGCCGCCGCCACCCCATGTAGGGCCTGGCCGGGCATGGAGGGGATCGGCCGGGAGCCCTCCAGGTCCTCGCGGGCGAAGAGCGGTTGGACGAGGTGGCGGGCCTCCAAAGAGGTCTCACTGACCATCCGCCGCACCGCCTCCGAGCTGCGCAGGCGGCGCGCCCGGTGCGGCCCGACGTCGGGCTTCGTGCCGGCGCCGATCACGCCGGTCTCGCCCCGTATGACTCCGCGATGGCCGTCGCCAGGCCCCGGGTCGTGTAGTCGCGAGCCACGATGTCCACCCGCAGCCCCAGCTGGCGGGCCGTGTCGGCCGTGACCGGACCGATGCAGGCCACCCGGGCGTGGGCGGCGGCCGCCGCGAGGTCTCCCACCGCCCGCGCGAAGTTGTAGACGGTGGACGAGCTCGTGAAGCTGATCACGTCCGCACCCTGGCCTTCGAAGAGCCTGCGGAGGGCCTCGGAGCAGCCCTGCGGGCAGACCGTCTCGTAGACGGGGAGGATTTCGACCTCGGCCCCACGCCGTGAGAGGAGCGCGGGCAGCGCGTCGCGCGCGACCTTGGCCCGGGGCACGAGCACGCGGCGACCGCTGACATCCCAGCCTCGGAGGGCCTCCACCAGCCCCTCGGCGGTGTATTCGCCGGCCACCAGCTCGGGCCTGACGCCGTGGTTCTCGAGCGCCCGCGCCGTCTCCGGGCCTATGGCGCAGACGCGTGAGGCGTGCAGCGAGCGGGCGTCGGCCCCCGCCTCCAGGAGCATGTCGAAGAAGATCTCGACCGCGTTGGCGGAGGTGAATATCACGAGCCCGGTCTCGGGCAGCCTGCGGATCGCCGCCCGCACGCGCGCGGTCTCCCCGGTCCTCCTGATCGAGATGGTCGGGATCTCGACCACCCACGCCCCCAGCTCCGCGAGCTGGCGGCGGAACGTCTCCACCTGGTGGCGCGCCCGGGTCACGAGTACGCGGCGGCCGTGGAGGGGTCGGCGCGACATGGTGTCGAGGCGGTCGGCCGCCTCCACACCCGGACCCACGACCAGCATCGCGTCCCCGGGGAGCCGTTCGTTCCCGGCCAGGCCGGGCAGGCTCGCCAGCGGGCCGGTCACCAGCCGCCGCACTGGACCGCGAGGCTGGTCCAGGATGGCGGCCGGGGAGTCGGGCGGCCGCCCGGCGGCCAGGAGGGCCTCGACGGCCGAGCCGAGCCAGCCCGAGGCCAGTCGCAGCACGGTGGTGTCGCACGACCTCGTCCCGCCCAGGGAGACCGACGCCGACCGGCCTTCGATCGTGAGGGGGATGCCACTCAGGGCGGGCGCGGCGGTGTCCGGGAGCACGCCCGGGACGACCTCGAAATCGACGCCGGCGCGGGCCAGGACGCTGGCGAGTTCGCCCCCGTTCGAGAACGTGTAGGGGTCGCCGCGGTAGAGGACGGCCACCGTCCGCCCCCGGCCCGCCAGCTCCACGACCTCGCCCGTACCCCCGATCGGCGCCACGTCGGCGCCCTCACGGGCGATGGCCGCGATGCTGGGCTCGATGTCGGGTGGGTGACGCACGGCGTCCGCCTCGGCGATGGCCTGGTGGGCCCGGACGGTCATGAGGTCGGCCGGGCCCGGTCCTATCCCGACCAGCCTCACCGTCGCCGTCACCGCCGCGCCCCCGCGATCATGCGCGCGGCCGCCTCTGCCCCTATGGCGGCCGCCTCGGCGGCCTCGCCCGCGACCTCGACCGTGACCCGCGCCCCTGCCTCGACCGTGGCCGCCAGGAGCGTCAGGCGCCGACCCGACACGGCGGCGAGGGCGCCGGCGGGCGTGGAGCATCCTCCCCCCAAGGCCTCCAAGAACGCGCGCTCGGCCGTGACGGCGGCGCGGCTGGGCGCGTGGTCGGCGGCCGCCGCCAGCGACCCCGCCTCACCGTCCTCAAGGGCCTCCACGGCCACCGCCCCCTGGCCGGGCGCGGGCAGGCACACCCACGGCTCCAGCCGTTCGCTGATGCGGTGATCGAGCCCCAGCCGGCGAAGGCCGGCGGCGGCCAGCACGACGGCGTCCACTTCACCTCGATCGAGCTTGTCGAGGCGGGTGGGGACGTTGCCGCGGATGGGAACGAACACGAGGTCCGGCCTCACCACCGCCAGCTGCGTGCGCCGGCGTGCCGAGTCGGTCCCCACCACCGCCCGGGCGGGCAGTTGGGCCAGCCCCCCGTGCGGGGAGGCGATCACGTCCGCAGGGTCCTCCCGCTCGAGCACGGCCGCGATGCAGAACCCCGGCGAGAGGACGACGGGTAGGTCTTTGAGGCTGTGGGCGGCCAGGTCGGCCCGGCGGGCGGAAACCGCCCTCTCGAGCGAGCCGCTGAAGAATCCCTTCCCCTCGACACTCTCCAGCGAGACCTCCAGCAGCAGATCGCCCGTGGTTGCAACCTCGAGCAGGGCGACCCCGAGGGTCGGGTGCGCCAGGCGCAGGGCCGCTCGCACCTCCTCCGCCTGGGCCAGGGCGAGTGCGCTCCCCCTGGTCGCGACCCGAATCACTCTACTCAGGCGGGGGGGCCGGCGTGGGGGTGCCACTGCTGTCCCGGAAGATCCTCTCCAGGAGCTCTGCGGCGGCCGCGTCCTGGGGGTTGGACCTCAGGTACGTGATGGGGTGCAGCAGAAGCTTGGAGACCAGCGAGCGCGAGAGCGCCTCCATCCGGCGGCGAACCGCCGGGTCGAGGTCGAGCCCGCGCAGCGCCCGCTCCAGCTCACGGGCCCTCACCTCGTCGGCGTAGGCCGTGATGCCGGCCATCGTGGGCGCGGCGGTCGCCGTCCGGCGCCACACCTCCCAGGAGGCGATCTCGGCCTCCAGGATCGCCTCCGCCGCCTCGAGGACGCCTCGCCGGCGGGCCCGCGCCGCCAGGACCCGGCGCGAGAGCCCGTCCACGTCGACGTAGCTGACGCCGGGCAGGGCCGCGGCATCGGGATCGACGTCTCGCGGCACGGCCAGGTCGACGACGGCCAGGGGTCTCGCCCGGCCTTCGAGCGCCCCTCGGAGCAGCGGGAGGGTGACCAGGCGCCTCTTCGCCGAGGAGGCGCAGACGAGCACGTCGGCGGCCGCCAGCCGCGCCGCCAGGCCCTCCAGCGGCACCTCCTCCCCGCCCCACCTCTCCGCCAGGACGCGGGCGGTGGCTCCCGAGCGGGAGGCGACTGTGACCTGGGCGCCCGCCTTGTGGAGGGCTCGTACGACCGTCTCGCCGACCTCCCCCGCCCCCAGCACGAGTACGGACGCCCCCGCGACGGACCCCAGCGCCTCGCTTGCGAAGGCGGCCGCGGCGCCGCCCACCGAGACCGCCCCGCGACCGATGGAGGAACCCATGCGCGCTCTCCGCGCCGCAGCCACGGCGCGGTCGGCGGTGCCCTCGAGCAGGGGGTCCAGACGGCCGCTCCTGCGGGCCGCTCTCACGGCTGACCGGACCTGGCCCAGCACCTGCGACTCCCCCACCAGGAGCGAGTCCGTGCCGGAGGCGACGCGGAACAGGTGCCAGGCGGCCTCCCGGTCCGCCTTCAGATAGAGCCGGTCGGCGTAGAGCGGATACCCCTCCGGGTGGATCCGGAGCAGGCAGCCACGCACGGCGGCCGTCATGGGTCCCAGGTGACCTCCGGTCGCATAGACCTCCGTCCTGCCGCAGGTCGAGAGGACCATGGCGCCGGAAAGCTCACGCCGGCCCTGCAGCAGCGCGAGGGCACGCGGCAACCCGGCCGCGTCGACCACCGCCTGCTCTCTGAGCTCGACGCCGGCCACCGCATGGTTGAGGCCGAGCAGTAGCAGGTGCATCCCCGAGCTATCTAGCGTAGCCGGTCGTGGTCAGATCCTGCGTTCCACCACGTACGCCGCCAGAGCGTCCAGGCAGTCCCGCGCCTCCCCGGCCGGAAGCTGCTCCAGGCGCCCTCGTGCCGCCGCCGCCAGCGTGCGGGCGCGGTCGAGCGCGAGCGCCGGACCCGAGGTGGGACGGACGATCTCGACGACGGCGGCGGCCTCGTCGCCGCTCAGGGTCCTGCCCTCCACGAGCATGGGCTCGAGCCGGGCGGCGACACCCGGGTCTCTGAGCGCCAGCAGCAGAGGCAGCGTGGCGTTGCCCTCGGCGAGATCATGACCGACCGGCTTGCCCATCTCAGCCGACGCGCCCATGTAATCGAGAACGTCGTCGGTGATTTGGAACGCCATGCCCAGCTCCCGCCCGTAGTGGGCCGCGGACCGCCGGGCGGAGGCGGGCAGGCCCGCCTCCAGCGCCCCGATCTCGCAGCTGGCGGAGACCAGCGACGCCGTCTTCTGCTCGATCCGGCGCAGGTACCGCGAGACCGGGCCCCGGTAGTGATGGAGGGAGTCCTGCTGCATCAGCTCGCCCGCGCAGATTTGCATGACCGCGCGTGCCAGTACCGCGACCACCTCCGCGCCGCACCGGCTGGCTTCCAGGTAGGCCTTGGCGAAGTAGAAGTCGGCCACCACGATGGCCCGCGCCTCGCCCAGCGTGGAGACCGCGGTCGGCCGCCCCCGCCGCACCGGCGAGCGGTCGATGACGTCGTCGTGCACTAGGGTTGCCGCGTGTGTCAGCTCGACCGCCATGGCGGCCGGCTCCAGGCGGCGCATGTCGTACTCTCCCATGCGGGCGAAAAGCAGCACCAGGGCCGGCCGCAGGCGCTTGCCGCCGGCCAGGAAGAGGTCGGACATGGGCCCCGCCATGGGCTCGCCGTCCGCTGAGATAGAGGAGAGAAGGCTGGACTCGACCGCGGTGAGGTCGGTGGCCACGGGCGCGAGGGCGTCGCGGGGGGCCGGTGACCCGCCCGGGGCCGTCCCCCCGCCGGCGCTTAGGTGAGAGGTGCCCTCTGCCAGAGGTCGACCTCCTCCGCCTCCTCCAGGCCCTCGCCGAAGAGGATGGACGCGACCCTGCCGAACCGCTCCGGCGTCGCCGTGACCAGGGTCACGTGCGTGGGTGTGCCCGGCCCGGCCGCCATGCGGGAATGGGCGAGGATCCGCTCCACCTTCGCGGCCGTCGTCTCCGCCGAGTCCACGAGCTGGAAGGCGGCCGGGAACACGCGCTGGATCGCGTTCTTGAGGAGAGGGTAGTGCGTGCACCCGAGCACGAGCACGTCCGCCCCCAGGCGGACGAAGTCGGCCAGGTCGTGGCGCAGGGCCGCGTCCGCGCGCGGCGTGTCGGCATCGCCGCTCTCGACGATGTCCACCAGCTCCGGGCAGGCCTTCTGGAACACGCCCACCATGGGATCCAGCTCCTTGATGGCGTGAAGGTAGGCCTGGCTGGCCGTCGTCCCCTCCGTGGAGATGACCCCCACCAGGCCCTTGCCGGTCGCCTCTACGGCCGCTTGCGCGCCGGGACTGATCACACCCACGATGGGGACGTCGAACACCTCCCGGGCCTGGTTCAGGGCCGCCGCCGTGGCCGTGTTGCAGGCGATCACGACCAGCTTGACGTCGCGCGAACGCAGGTACCGGATGATGTCGAAGGAGAAGGCGCGCACCTCATCGGGGTAGCGCGGCCCGTACGGAAAGTGCAGGAGATCCCCCAGGTAGACGGTGGCCTCGTCTGGAAGCCTGCGGCGGATCTCGCGCAGGACGGTGAGGCCGCCCACGCCGGAGTCGAAGACGCCGATCGGCCTGCGATCGCCCGCCTCACCCACGGGGTGGAGCCGGGCCGAGGGTTGCGCACACACTCACCTCGTGAAACGCCGCCGCGACCGCTCGGGCTACGGTGCCGCCCCGGGGGGCAGTCAAGCCGGGTCCTTGGCAGAGAGGCGGTAACCGAGTCCCGGCACCGCGTCCACCTCGATGCGGGAGCGGGCCGTGCCCCCCAGCTTGCGGCGGAGCCTCTGGATGTGGGGATCCACGGAGTGGTAGTCCACGTCCGCGAGGTAGCCCCACACCTTCTCCAGCAGTTGGGCGCGGGTCAGCACGCGCCCGGCGTTGGCGGCCAGCAGGGCCAGAAGGTTGAACTCCGTCATGGTGAGGCTCACCTCCTGGCCCTCGAGCCGGACCCGGCGCCCCTCGGTGTCGATCTCGACGGCCCCCACGCGGATGACGCCCTCCCCCGGCCGCTGCGCGACCGCCTGCGAAGAGCGCCTCAGGTGGGCGCCCAGCCGGGCGCCCAGCTCGCGGGAGTCGAAGGGCTTCGTGATGTAGTCGTCGGCCCCCACCTCCAGGCCCACGACGACGTCCACCTTGGAGGCACGCGCCGTGAGCATGACGACCGGGCACATCACTCCCTGCCGACGGATCTCGCGGCAGACGTCGAGCCCGCTGATGTCGGGCAGCACCCAGTCCAGGAGGACGAGGTCGGGGGCCTGGCCTGCGATCGCCTGCATCCCCTCCCGGCCGGTGGCCGCCTCGGAGACCTCGCACCCCTGGCGGCGGCAGACCTCCCTCACCACCGCTCGGATGGCTGGGTCGTCCTCCACCAAAAGCACCCTCTTCCTGGGCCGGTGCGCGTGCATCGCAGCCATCAGGAGTTCCATTAAACCGCAGGCGCGAAGCCGGAGCCGCGGATCGCCGCGCGCCTTCTCGAGCGGCCGGACCTCCCTCAGCCCGCGCCGGGAGGCGCGAAGCCGACCGACCGGGACCGCTTCTCGGGCCGCCGCCGCCGGCGCAGCACGAGTGCCTTGCCCCCGTTCACGTCCACTATGGAGACCAGGTCCCAACCCTCGGAAGAGGCCTCGTTGAGGCGGTCGGCGAGCCCCGTGCCGTCGCCAACCGCAGCCTCGGCCAGGCTCCTGACCGAATACTCGAAGGGACGTTCGGCCTCGGCCACGGAGGGCACGGACGCAGACTTGGGCTCGAGCTCGTCCTCGGGCTCGTCGGGGACCTCAGGCTCCTCTTCGTCCAGGCTCCGCACGGGACCGATTGTAGAGGGCGGCCGAGGCCGGTCGAAGCCGCCCGGGGCCCGCCCCGCCGTGGTGCACCCTTCTGCGGTGATGGTCGGCGAGCGGTCGCGCGCCACCTCCGACGCACGCCAAGGTGCGCCACGACGACTACCGGGATGACCTTCGCGAGGTCGCGGGCTACGCGGCGGAGTGCGCGAGGAAAGCGTTGCCCATCTTCGAACGGGACGCGCCGGGAGACTCGCGCCCGCGGGACGCCATCGACGGTGCGTTCGCTTTCGCCGAGGGCGGGAAAGCGCACGAACGCGCTGCGGACGAGCGCATGGGCGCATACAGAGCGGCCGGCCGTCGCCAACGACGTGGAAGGCGTCAGCTCCACCCACGACGGCACCCATCGGTGAGACCAAGCCATCGAGCCTCCACGGCGGCCTTTAGCCCTCCGGCTGCCCGCTGGCCGCCACCGAGGTGCAGACTGGATCGGTGCGGGTGGTGGGATTCGAACCCACACGCCGAAGCCCAACTTTTTAAGAGTTGTGTGTCTGCCAGTTCCACCACACCCGCCCGTCACGGGACGCCGCTGTTATACGCGCCCACCGACGGCTCCGGGGCCCCGCGAGGGATGGTCCTAAGCCCTCGGGCGCGGCTGCGAGTAGTCGTAGAAGCCACGGCCCGCCTTGCGCCCGAGGGCTCCGGCGTCGATCTTCTCCTTCAACACCGGGCTGGGCGGCCCGCCCTCACCCAGCCGGTGGCGATCCAAGAGCGCGCCGTAAAAGATATCGAGCCCACTGAAGTCGAGCAGCTCGAACGGCCCCATCGGCCAGTTGAGACCGTTCTTGACGGCCACGTCGATGTCCTCGGCACTCGCGTAGCCGCCCTCCAGGAGGTGCATCGCCTCCTCGGCGGCGGCGAACAGGATCCGGTTCACGATGAAGCCGTGGATCTCCTTTCGAACCAGGACCGGCACCCGGTCGATGCTGCGGACGAACTCGAGAGCGGTCTCCACGGTCTCGTCCGCCGTCCGGGGACCGCGCACCACCTCGCAGAGCCGCATGACGGTGACGGGGTGGAAGAAATGCATGTTGCAGCAGAGCTGGGGGCGGCCCGTCAGGTCGGCCAGCCTCGAGATGGCGATGGTGCTGGAGTTCGTCGCCATGACCGCGTGAGCGGGTGCCGCGTCCGCCAGCATGCGGAAGACCTCCCGCTTGGCGTCCAGGTCCTCGTAGACGGCCTCGATGACGAGATCGACGCCCGCCACCGCCTGGGCCAGGTCCGAGCCCATGGCGATCCTCTCGAGGGCGGCCCTCCCCGCCTCGTCGGGGAGCCGGCCCTTCTCGACGCCCCGGGCGACCAGCCTTCGGTTCTGGGCGGCCGCCTTCTCGAGCTGGGCTGAGTCCACGTCCGCCAGCCGCACGCCATAGCGTCCGCTGAGAGCGACCTGGAGGGCGATCTGGGAGCCCATGGTCCCGGCCCCGATCACCGCCACCGTCTTTATCTCGGCCATCGTCGTCTCCTTCCGCCGCCGCGCAAGGTGCGGATCCCGCCCCCCGGCCGCGCCGACGCATGATGTGGGCGCGATGCGCGTCAGCATGGACCGGTTCGAGGACGCCGTCCAAGACGCGCTGGAATCCATCCCGGCCCGGTTCCAAACGTACCTGGAAAACGTGCAGTTCGTCATCGAGGAGGGCTCGCCCGAGGGGCTGATGGGTCTTTATGAGGGCGCCACCGCGCTCGGCTCAGGCGGCTGGCTGCCGGAGAGGATCACCGTCTTCAAGCGCCCCCACGAGCAGTCCTCGGCAAACTGGGAGGAGCTCGTGGAAGAGGTCCGCCGGACCGTCCTGCACGAGGTCGGGCACCACTTCGCTATGGACGAGGGCGACCTCCCCTTCTGAGGACGCCCGCCCGGGAATCACCGGGTGAGCCGCCAGAACGCGCGATGCCAGTGCACGGCGGGATCGCCGCTCCCCGTGCCCGCGGCCGTCACGAGCCCGACGGCGAGGTCGTGGTCGCCGGCGGGGACGAGGCTTTGGAGGTCGCACTCGAACCAGGCCACGCAGCCCCGCAAGATGGGCAGTCCGCTGGCGCCGATCACGTGGGGGACCTCGCCCCAGGAGGCCTCAACGAGCGGGGCGCGACCCGCGAACCGCTCGGCGAGGAACTCCTGCCTGTCCGAGAGGACGCTGGCGGCGAAGCGCCCAGACTCCTCGACGGCATCTCGGGTCTGGGCGAGGTGGTCGACGCACGCCACCACCAAGGGCGGGTCCAGCGACGCCGAGGCGAAGCTCGTGAGGGTCATGCCCCGGAACCGGCCGGGCCCGGTCGTGGCGGCCACCACCACCACGCCCGCGGGCACCCGGGCCATCGCCTCAACAAAGCCGTCGGGTTCCAACCCGCGCCTAGACTAGTGGACCGTGACGGCCGGGAGCGGGCCGGCCCCGGAGACCAGGAAGCCTGGGTTTGACGAGACCGGCGGTCGAAGATCAAACAGGGCCCCGGCCCCCGCCGGTGGCCGAACGCAAGGTGCGGGCAGGCCGGCTCGGGAGCGGCCGCGCCGCGAGTGGCGCGACGTCTACCTCACCCATCCTTACCTGTGGGCCGCTATCCCCGTCCTCTTCGGAGTGGCGGCGGCGGCCGTCGCAGTCTGGCGCAGGCACGTGTTCGGGTACGTGGTGGGGGTTTCGATCGCCGGCTTCGGCCTCTTGATCGAGGCGCTCAACGTGGCCGACGCGATCTGGCGGACCCTCCACCGCCGGCGCGCGGGACGAAGCGGGAGGGCGGGCGGTCCACCCGCCACCCGCCCTCCCGCTCGGTAAGATTCATCGTGTGCGCTGGGTGACCGGGCAGGTCGGGCCGGTGGTCCGGGCGTGCGGCGGCAGGCTCGAGGGGCGACGTAGCCAAGTGGCAAGGCAGAGGTCTGCAAAACCTCCATCCCCAGTTCGATTCTGGGCGTCGCCTCCAAACTCGCCGAGGGCGGGGGAAGTGGCGTGGGAGTAGCCCCGGTCAAGATGCCCCAGCTGGGAGAGTCCGTCACCGAGGGAACCGTGGACCGCTGGCTCAAGAAGGAAGGCGAGTTCGTCAAGCGCGACGAGCCGCTGGTCGAGGTGGTCACCGACAAGGTCAACGCCGAGATCCCGTCCCCCTTCGAGGGGACGCTGCTCAAGATCTCCGTCCCAGAGGGCGAGACCGTTTCCGTAGGGGTCGAGATCGCCCAGATCGAAACCGACGGCGGACCGCAGCGGGCGCCCTCAGGAGCGGCCGCGGAGTCGGCTGCGGCGCCAGACTCCTCGACGACCTCCCAACCCGCCTCGGCGCCGGCCCCCGAGGACGGCCACGCCCCCCCCACGGGCACGCCGCCAGCCCGCTTCAGCCCCGCCGTGAGGCGTCTCGCCCAGGAGCACGGTATCGACCCCGCCAAGGTCCCCGGAACCGGCGGAGCCGGGCGGGTCACCCGCGACGACGTCCTCGCGTTCGTGGAGGGGACCGCCCGGCCGAGGCGAGTGGAAGCGCCCCGCGGCGAGGCACCGGCGGTCCCAGCCCCCACCCCGGCGCCACCGCGCCTGGAGCCCGTCCGCGCCGACGCCCCCGCGGCTGCAGAGGAGGACGAGCTCGTGCACCTCTCCGCCATGAGGCGGAGCATCGCCGAGCACATGACCCGCAGCCTCGCCGTCTCCCCCCACGCCTGGACGCTTCAAGAGGTCGACGTCAGCCAGCTGGTGGCGTACCGCGAGGCCCAGAAAGAGGGCTTCCGGCAACGCAACGCGGTGCGGCTCACCTACATGCCGTTCGTCATCCAGGCCCTCTGCGAGGCGTTGCGCGAGTTCCCGTGGCTCAACTCCACCTGGGCCGAGGACGGCGTCCTCCTCAAAAGCCACCTCAACGTGGGCCTCGCGGTCTCCGTACCCGACGGGCTCATCGTGCCGGTCGTAAAGGACGCCGACCGCCTGGGGTTCGTCGACCTGGCCCGCGCAGTCCACGACTTGGTCGAGCGCGCACGGGCGAGGCAGCTTCGCCCTGAGGACGTGCAGGAGGGCACCTTCACCCTCAACAACACCGGCCCGACCGGGTCCGTGGCGTCGCAGCCGATCATCAACCAGCCCCAGGCCGCGATCCTGACCATGGAGTCGATCGTCCCCCGGCCGGTCGTGATCGGGGAGGGGGTCGCGATCCGGCACATGATGAACATGTGCCTGGCCTTCGACCACCGCATCGTCGACGGCATGATGGCGGGCCGCTTCCTCACGGCCTGCCGAACCCGCCTGGAGGCCTGGACGCCGGCCTCCATCCGAGTCTGAGCGTCCACAACTGATGTCGACCCACCCGGTCCCCGACGGCGGCGAGCATCCCATCCGACCGGGGCGGATCCCGGAGTGGATCCGCGTTCGCGTCCATGAGGGTGAAGGGTTCCAGGAGCTGCGCTCTCTCGTCCGGGACCAGCGTCTGCATACCGTCTGCGAGGAGGCGCGCTGCCCCAACATCTTTGACTGCTGGAACCGGCGGACGGCCACCTTCATGATCCTGGGCGACGTGTGCACGCGGGCCTGCCGGTTCTGCGCGGTAACCTCGGGACGCCCGTCGGAACTTGACATAGGTGAGCCCGTGCGGGTCGCCGACTCGGTGGCGCGCCTCGGCTTAAGGCATGCGGTCATCACCTCCGTGGACCGGGACGACCTCCTCGACGGTGGGGCCGAGATCTTCGCCCGCACGATCAGGGCCATCCGCCACCGCAGCCCGGAAACCACCGTCGAGGTGCTGACGCCCGATTTCAAGGGGGACCCGGCCGCCATCCTGACCGTGGCGGGGGCGCGCCCAGACATCTTCAACCACAACACCGAGACCGTCCCCCGCCTCTACGCGAGGATCCGGCCCAAGGCCGTCTACGAGCGCAGCCTGCAGCTCCTCCAGCTCGTCAAAGAGGCCTGCCCCGACGCGGTCACGAAGTCGGGCCTCATGGTCGGGCTAGGCGAGGGCGAGGACGAGCTCCTCCAGGTCTTCCGGGACATGCGGCTCCACGGGATCGACGTTTTGACCGTGGGCCAGTACCTGCGGCCGTCCCCCAAGCACGCCCCCGTGGAGCGCTACTACCCACCCCAGGAGTTCAGCCGGCTGCGAGAGGCAGCCCTCGAGATGGGCTTCGAGCACGTCGAGGCCGGCCCCCTGGTGCGCTCCTCCTACCACGCCGACGAGCAGATCCCGGCTCCTCGCCGGGCCCGGCGCCTGGCCGGCTAGCGAGGGGCGGGCTCAGGCGGAGGGCGGGAGCTCCGGGCCGGGGCCCGACATAACCCAGGCGGGCGGGCGCCGGACGCTCCCGCGGAGCTCGGACCTGGCCACCACGCCGAGGTAAATGCGGACGCTCTCCGCCATCCCGCTCTCGAGGAGCGAGGTGGCGAAACCGTGGGCGTGGGCCCATGGAGACGCTCCCCATCCGAGGGCGGATGGCCGTCGGCCGCGCGCGGTTCGG
>JBOHUY010000313.1:0-3317 GCA_050735015.1 Candidatus Dormibacterales bacterium
CCCGCCGTGGCGATGATCCCGTAGCGGCTGACCTGCGGGTCCGGCACCCGCCTCGCGGCCAGCACGGTCGCCCCCGTGCGGGCGTGGACGTCCATGAGCTGCTTGAGGCAGGGCTCGCCGCCCAGGATGACGTCGTCGGCCAGGAGCACGGCGCAGGGCTCGTCCTCGACCAGGCGCCGGGCCGTCCAGACGGCGTGGCCGAGCCCCAGGGGCTCTTTCTGCTGGATGTAGGTGATGTCGACCAGCTCGCTCAGGCGGTCCACGTCCTCGAGGATGCGCAGGAGGTCGTCCTTGCCCCGGTCGGCGAGGTAGAACTCGATCTCGCGCGAGCGGTCGAAGTGGTCGACAATGGCGCGCTTGCCGCCGCCCGTGACCATGATCACCTCTTCGATGCCGGAGGCGATCGCCTCCTCGACGCCGTACTGGATGGTGGGCTTGTCGACCAGGGGCAGCATCTCTTTGGGCTGCGCTTTGGTGACGGGGAGAAAGCGCGTGCCCAGCCCGGCGGCGGGGAAGATCGCCTTGCGGACGGTGGCCGCGCTCATCGAGGAAGAATGTACTAGTGTCCCGCGCCCATGGTCCCTCGACGCTTCGCCCGCGGCCCCGCCCCCCGGCCTCCCGCGGGGGAGGCTGAGGTGGACCTGCCGGAGGCGCTGCGACCGGGGCTGGAGGGCGCCCGCGCCCACGTTGTGGAGGGGCCCCTTCTGACCAGGCACGTGGGGGGCGAGGGCGTGTTCGCGACCCCGGCCATGATCGGCCTCATGGAGAACCTCAGCCACGAAACCATCGCCGCCCACTTGGGGGACGGCCTCACCACGGTCGGCTACGAGGTCCACGTTCGGCACGTGGCCCCGGCCGAGCCCGGGAGCACCGTCAACGTCAGCGTGCGCGTGGCCGAGGTCTCGGGCAACAAGGTCCTCTTCGAGGTGGCCTGCCACGAGGGGGCGAGGCTGATCGGCGAGGGCATCCACCGCCGGGCGGTCGTGCCCCGGCGGGGGTGAGGCTCAGCCCCGGGCCCGCCGGGCGCTCCGGCGCCTGAGTGCCAGCTGCAGCTGGAGCTTTTTGAGGCCGGGGTTCTCCGAGACCACGGCCGGCCCCCGCTGCTTGCGGTCGCGGGCCTTCACCCGGGCCCGCTCTCGGGCCTTCATCTGGTCAAGATCTTCGTTCATCGATCTCGATCGTACCCAACGCCGGCCGGGCCGAACCTCCGGCGGCCGCTCCTAGAATGGGATCGTCTTGAAGAGGGTCAGGGAAGTCGCCCCGGCGGTCACCGCCGGGGACGTCGAGCGTGCCGCCGCGGCCCTCGCCCCCCACCTGCCACCCACCCCGCTGCAGTACTCGCGCGCCTTCACCGCCAAGGCCGGCTGCCACGTCCACCTCAAGATCGAGACGGTGCAGCCGATCCGGGCCTTCAAGGTCCGCGGCGCCCTCAACAAGATCCTCGGACTGGAGCCCGAGCAACGCCGGGGCGGCGTCATCACGGCCTCGGCCGGGAACCACGGCCAAGGCGTCGCCTACGGCGCCAGCGCCTTCCGCGTGCCCGCCACCGTCTACGTGCCCGAGAACGCCAACTCCCTCAAGGTGGAGGCCATCAAGCGCCTGGGCGCGCGCGTGGTGCACGCCGGGCGCACCTACGACGCCGCCTACAACGAGGCCCTGAGGGAGCAGGAGAGGAGCCGCTCGACGTTCGTGCACGCCTTCGACGACGCCCAGGTCATCGCCGGACAGGGGACCGTGGCCGTCGAGATGCTGAGCGAGCTCGAGCACGTGGACGCCGTGCTCGTCCCGGTCGGGGGAGGCGGACTCATCTCCGGGATCGCCACCTACGTCAAGGCGCGCCTGCCGGCGGCGCGCGTGATCGGGGTGGAGCCGGTGGGCGCCGACTGCCTCTCGCGCTCGCTCAAGGCGGGCCGGCCGGTCACGCTGGAGCGCGTCGATACGATCGCGGACGGGCTGGCCGCGAGCAGCCCCGGCCGGCTCTGCTTCGAGATCGCGGAGCGCCTCGTCGACGACGTCGTCCTGGTCACGGAGGAGGAGATGCTGCGGGCCATCCGCCTGCTTTTCGAGTGGGAGCACCTGCTGGCGGAGCCGGCCGGGGCCGCGGGCGTGGCGGCCCTGCTCTACCACCACCGCCCGGGGCCCAACGAGCGCGTCGCCGTCGTCGTCTCCGGCGCCAACGTCACCGACGACGTCATGATCCGGGCCCTGAGGGGGCGCTGAGCGGCCGGGCTCGAGACCTCGACGCGCGCCGGGCCCGCGGGCGCCTTAAGCTGGTCCGAAACCCGCGAGGGTGCTGTTGGCGGTTGTCGTGGGGGTGGTCGCCGAGTGAAGGCATACGTGCTCATCAACGCGTCTCCCGGGCGGGCGCTCGAAGTGGCCAAGAAGATGCAGGGGCAGAGCGGGATCACCGCCGCCGACGCCATCACGGGCGAGTACGACGTGATCGCGGTCTGCGAGGCGCCCGACGTCAACTCCATCGGGGCGCTCATCGTGGACAAGATCCAGAAGGTGGAGGGGGTCTTCAAGACCATCACCTGCCTGGCCGTCAAATAGCCCTGGCGGGGGCGCGTCCTCAGCCGCCCGGCGGCGGGGGCGTGCCGTGCCGCCCGAAGGCGTCCAGGATCGCCTGCCTGACGGCCGCCACGGTCCCCACGACGCGGCGCTGGGTGCTCCACCAAAGGGGCGGCCGGGCGCGCACAGGCGGCCCCACGGCGACCTCCACCAGGCTCCGGAACTTGAGCCTGTCCACCCCCGCCAGCGCGACCGGGACGACGGGTACCCCCGCCTCCAGGGCGAAGTGCCCGATCCCCTTCTTGAGGGGCAGGAGGTCGCGGCCGCGCGAGTGGTCGCGGCCGCGCTCGTACCCGCCCTCCGGGAACATCATCACGACCCCGCCCGCGGAGAGCACCCGGTAGACCGCCCGCACCCCCTCGGGGTCGAGCTCGCCCTGGTCGGGGGAGATCGGAAAGACGCCCAGGCGGGGCAGAAGGAGGCGCTTCCAGCGCCTGTCGAAGACGGTCTGGCGCCTGGCCATGGAGTGCATCATGGGCACCGGGGGCAGGGCGGCCAGGAGGAACACGGCGTCGTACCAGGCGAGGTGGTTGCTGGCCACTATGTAGGGCGGCCGGGGGAGGTTCTCGAGCCCGGTCACCCGCAGGCGGAAGAGCAGCGGGAGCAGCCGCCGGAGGAGGGCCACACAGGCCCTGTAGAGGCGGGGCGGACGCCAGGGGTCGAGGTGGAGCCGGGGCTCGCCGGGGGTGGGCGCGAGCACGGCCGCCCTGTACTCCCGACCGCGGTAGGCCTCACCGGGCCAAGGC
>JBOHUY010000314.1:0-2494 GCA_050735015.1 Candidatus Dormibacterales bacterium
CGGCAGGCCACCGCCTCGGCGCCGGCGAGCTCCTCGACCGTCGCCAGCAGCTCGTCGGGGCTGGGTGCGTACCTGCCCGCCCCCGTGCGGGTCACGTAGGCGACGTTGCCCGTCTCCTGGCCGGGCAGATAACCGGTGAGCACGATGGGGACGCCCGTCGCCATGGCCTCCGCGATGATGCCCGGTCCCGCCTTGCCGACGACCAGGTCGGCCGCCCGCATGAGGTCGGGCATGTCCTCCACGAAGCCCAGGACGAGCGTGGGGGTCCGAAAGCGCACCCGCTCCAGGCGCCGCCGCAGGCGTTCGTTGCGCCCGCAGACGGCGATCACCTGCCAGGGCCGGGGCAGCCAGGCCAGGCGGCGGATCTGCTCCAGGAGATTGCCCGAACCCTCGCCGCCGCCCGAGACCAGGATCGTGAAGCGCTCGGCCTCGAGGCCCAGTCGGAGGCGTACAGCTCCCCTCTCGCCCGGGCCGGGGGGCCGGAAGCGGGGGTCCACGGGCAGCCCCAGGAGCCGCAGGCGCTCCGCCGGGATGCGGCGGCGCTGGCAGGCCGTGAGGGCATCCTCGGTGGGCACCACGACCAGGTCCGCGCGGCGGAAGAGCCAGCCCCGGTGGAGCTCGACGAGGTCGGTCACGACCGTGACCAGGGGGGTGGCGGTCCCGGCGGCCCGGAGCGCCCTCCAGGCGATCTCGTTGAGCAGGGGGTGGACGGAGACGACCACGTCGGGGGAGCTTTCGCGCAGCCGGGCCCTCAGGATGCCCAGCACCCCGGGACCGAACACCAACCGCATGGCCGTGAAGGCGGCCCGGTTGTTGCTGCCGTGATAGACGGCGCCCCAGGCCAGCCGGGAGCGGCGGATGAGTGGTGAGTAGAGGGAGGCGAGGCGCCTCACCACGGGGCGGCCCTCCAAGATGAGGGGGTCGGTGATGGTGACCCGGGCTCCGGGGTCCAGGCTCAGGACCGCCCGCCTGAGGGCCCCGGCCGCGGCCCGATGGCCGCCTCCGGTGTCGGAGAAGAGGATGAGGACGGACGGCCCCTGTCCCTGAGGTCGTCGCCCGGCCCCGGCCGGAGGGGGAGTCAGCGCCTGGCCGCCTTCCTGGCCACCCAGCGCATGTTGTAGCGGGCCAGCCCCCAGGTCAGAAGGACCATGGCCAGGATCCCGCCCACGACCCATTCCACGGTGCTCCGGGCCAGCTCCTGGGGCGAGAGGGTGGCGGCGCCGCTGGTGTTCTGCTGGAGGATGAAGGCGGCGATGTCCTTGATCTGTGTCGCCGAAAGGGCCGGGCTGGCGCCTCCGCTGGGGGCCATTCGGGCCGAGAAGCCGTCCGCGCTGGAGTCCGACTGCGGGCGCCCGTGCGTGATGGTGTCGATCAGGTACTTGGAGTCGAGCGGGTTGCTGACGCCCTTCAGCTTCTGGATGGGGTTGAGCGGCGGCGCGAGGCCGGAGGTGCCCGCGAGGCTGGCCCCGTGGCAGGAGGAGCAGGGGGCGCCGGCGTACTCCTGCGCGCCGGTCGTGGGATTGCCCGGCAGCTTGGGGGTGGAGGCCGCCAGGGTCGTGACCCCGAAGCCGACCAGCAGCGCGGGCACCAGCAGCGCCACCCCCGCCGGGACCAGCCATCCGCGCGCTCTCGTCAGCATGGGCGCAGTAATGATACGGCCCCGCCCCCGGCCGCCCTTCCCGGCGCCCGCCCGGGGCCTGTGGCCGGAATACCGCTCCACCCGCTACCGTTAAGCCAGTCATGAGCTCGGTTTCACCGGTCTCCTCCTCCTCGCGCACCTTCTCAGCCAGGAGATGGCTCGACGGGAGACCGGCCTATCGTGGATGACACCCTCAAGGTAGGAGTCCCCCTCCGGGCGCGGCTGCGCGTGGCCGTGCTCTCCATGCACACCTCACCGACGGCGGCCCTCGGCCTGGACGCCAACGGGGGTATGAACGTCTACATCAAGGAGGCCTGCACGGCCTTCTCGGACTGGGGCATCGCCACCGACGTCTTCACCAGGGCGGTTAATCCCGGCCGGCCGTCCGTCGAGCGCATGGCCGGCATGAGCCGTGTGTTCTACATTCCGGCCGGCCCGCCCGGACTGGACAAGTACGCGCTCTTGGAGATGGCGCGCCCCTTCGCGGAGCGGGTGTTGGAGAACGCCGAGAGGGAGGGTGCCGAGTACGACCTCGTGTACTCGCACTACTGGCTCTCGGGGGTGGCGGCCGCGTGCATCGCGGAGCGGCTGGGCGTGCCCTGGGCGCACACGGCCCACACCCTGGGCCTGGTCAAGAACCGCCAGCTGGCCCGCGGAGCCACGCCCGAGCCGCCCGCCCGCATCCAGGCCGAACGCGCGGTCACGGCCGCGGCCGACCTCCTGATCGTGAGTACCGAGTCGGAGGGCGAGGACCTGGTCCGGGGCTACGGGGCCGACCCCGACCGAGTCGCCGTCGTCACGCCGGGCGTCGACCTCGTGCGCTTCCGGCCCATCCCGCGGCGGGCGGCCGCCCGC
>JBOHUY010000315.1:0-7045 GCA_050735015.1 Candidatus Dormibacterales bacterium
GAGTCGGCCCGGGTTGCGGGGCGGGTAGGTCACCCATCCCTCGTCGGCGGCCTCGGCCAGACGGATGCGGGGGCGGGCGGCCAGCGGATGGCCGTCTGGGACCAAGAGCGAGAGCGGCCGTGGCGAAACCTCGACGAGCTCCAGGCCCGGCACGGGTGCGGCCGGGAAGAAGACCACCGCCAGGTCCAGGTCTCCGTCCCGGACGCGCTCCAGGAGGTCCGGCGCCAGGCCCTCGTGCACGCGCACCTCGAGCCCGGGGAGCCGGGTTCTGAGGGCGTGCAGGAGGGGCGGCAGCACGAACGGCGTGATGGTGGGCAAAAGCCCGACCCCGAGCATCCCCGCCGCCCCCGAGCGGAAGGCCGCCACCTCGGCCGCCGCCCGCTCCGCACTGATGGTCAGGAGTCGGGCCCAGTGGACCAGGACGTCTCCGGCGGGCGTGGTCCGGATGCCGCTCCGCCTCCGCTCTAGGAGCGTCACGCCCAACTCGTGCTCGAGCCGGGCGACCGCGTCGGAGACCGTCGACTGGACCAGGTGCACCGCCCCCGCCGCCCGTGTGAAGCCCCCGCTCTCGACCACCGCCAGGTAGACCCGGAGGTCACGAATTTCCATCGCTATCGCCGATCACTCTATCGAAAAGGACCGTTGTACGCGATGTTCGCCGCGGGCTACGTTGGCGGGAGATGGCGACCCTGGTCGGCGTCGACGTGGGCGGCACCTTCACCGACTTCGTCGTTTTCGATGAGTCCGGCAGGCGACGCGAGTTCAAGGTGCCCTCCACGCCGCGGGCGCCGGCCGAGGCGGTGCTGGAGGGCTTCCGGCGGCTGCTCGGCGAGGGTGTCGACCCCAAAGCGATCGGCCTCTTCGCGCACGGCACCACTGTCGCCCTGAACACCCTCCTGCAGGGGTCTGGCGCCCGGGTGGGTCTGATCACAACCTGTGGCTTCCGGGACGTGCTCGCCCTCCGCCGTCTCCGCCTGCCCGGCGCCCCGGGCTTCCACGTCGCACGCCCGGAGCCGCTGGTCCCCCGCCGCGACATCCGGGAGGTCGGCGGCCGCCTCCTCGCCGACGGCACAGAGATCCGTCCCTTGGAGGAGGGCGAGGTGGCGAGGGCTGCGGCCGAGCTCGCCGCTGCGGGCTGTGAGGCGATCGCGATCTGCCTCCTCCACTCTTACCGCAGCAACGTCCACGAGCGGCGCGCGGCCGCAGTCGCGCGGGAGGCCGTGCCGGGCGTCCACCTCACCGTGTCCAGCGAGGTCTGGCCCCAGCAGCGCGAGTATGAGCGGACCGAGGTCGCGGTGATCAACGCCCACGTGGCGCCGCCCATGGAGCGCTACTTCCAGCAGCTCTCCGGCTCGCTTGCGGATCTAGGCGTCACCGCGGAGGTCCTCTCCACCAAGTCCAGCGGCGGCGTCATGACCGCGGAGCTGGCCGCCCGCCGGCCGGTGGAGACGCTGCTCTCCGGTCCTGCCTCTGGCGTGGTCGCCGCGGCCGCCCTCGGCCGCAGGGCCGGCCTCGGCCAGCTGGTCGCCTTCGACATGGGTGGCACCAGCGCTGACGTCGGCCTGGTGGTGGCGGGCGCGGTGCGGACCACCACCGAGGCGACGGTCGGCGACTTCCCGGTCCTGATGCCCTCGGTGGATGTCTCCAGCATCGGGGCGGGCGGAGGCTCGATTGCCTCAGTCGACTCGGCGGGGGTGCTCAAGGTGGGGCCGCGGAGCGCAGGCTCGGAGCCGGGTCCCGCCTGCTATGGAAAGGGCGGCGAAGAGGCGACGGTGACCGACGCCTACGCGGCGCTCGGGGTGCTGACGGACCTCCTGGGCGGCGAGGTCGTGTTGGACCCGGCGGCCGCCCGCCGGGCCTGCGCCTGGACGGGCGAGCGGCTCGGGCTCGGCCCGGACGAGGCCGCCGAGGCGATCCTCCAGGTCGCCACCTCGAATATGTACGCGCGGCTTCTGCCTCTGATGGCGCAGCGCGGCGCCGACCCCCGGGAGTTTGCGCTCCTGGCCTACGGCGGGGCGGGACCGACCCACGCTTTCCGGCTGGCGGCCGAGGTCGGCTTTCGCCGGGTGGTGATCCCGCCCGCCCCCGGCACCTTCTGCGCGCTGGGCTGCCTCCTCGCCGACCTGAGGGCCGACTTCGTGGCGACCGTCTACGCCGACCTTGACCGGCTCTCGGAGGAGGAGCTGCTCGCGGTCTTCCACGGGCTCCGGGAGCAGGCCACCGGCTGGGTGGCGGAGCAGCGGGTCCAGGCCGGACACCCGCGGGTTGCGCTGAGCGCGGACATGCGCCAGGGCGGCCAGAGCTACGACATCCCCGTCGAGCTTCCCTTTGAGCTCCGCCTCGGCTTCCGAGAGCGCACCCGCGAGGCCTTCTTCGCCGCCTACCGGCGCGTCTACGGCAACCCCGACCAGACGGACCGCGTGGAGATCGTGAACGCGAGGGCGCACGTGCTGGCAGCCACCGCCAAGCCGCCGCTGACGGCTCCCGGGGCGCCGGGCGGCCAGGGGTCGGCCGGACGCCGGCGGATCAGGCACGGCGGGAGGGTGGTCGAGGCAGCCGTGGTGGCACGGGCGGCGCTGGCGCCGGGCGCCCGGCTCCGGGGGCCCGCTGTGATTACGCAGTACGACACCACGACATGGTTGCCGCCCGGCGCCTGGGTGGAGGTGGACTCCCTCGGCAGCCTGGTCGGAGGGTTCGGGGATGGCTGAGCCCCTCGCCGAGGGGGTCCTCCTGGAGATCCTCCGCAACCACTTCATGGGGATCGTCCGCGAGCTGGGGACGGTGATCCGGAACGCCGCCCACACCGTCTTCGTGAAGGAGACGGCGGACTTCGGCGCCTACCTGGTCAGCCCAGAGGGCGAGGTCTTCATGACGCCCGACGACATGGGCATATTCATCACCATCGGGACTCCGATGGAGGACGCCATCGCGGCGATCTCCGAGTACGAGGAGGGCGACGTCTGTATCACGAACGACCCGGAGGGGTCGGGCGGGATGGTAACGCACCTCCCGGACTTCTTCATGTGGACGCCGGCCTTCGCGCCCGGCCACGAGCGGCCACTCTGCTTCGCCTTCTGCTTTATCCACTCCACAGACGTGGGCGGCCTGGTCCCGGGCAGCGTGAGCCCGCTGGCCCGCGACATCTTCGAGGAGGGGCTGATCCTACCCCCGACCAAACTGGTAAAGGCTGGAAGGCTGGACGGGGACCTGCTCCGCATCCTGATGGCCAACACCCGAGTGCCCGAGCTCAACTGGGGTGACTTGCGGGCCGAGATGGCGGCGCTGGCGCTCGCCCGCCGCCGGCTCGGGGAGCTGGTCGCGAGCTACGGCGCGGGGGCGGTGCAAAGTGGCATCACGGGTGTGCTCGACTACGCCGAGCGGCAGGCGCGGGAGGTGATCGAGGCGATCCCCAACGGCGTCTACACCTTCTCCGATTACCTGGAGACGGACTTCGGCGGCCGGCCCGGGCTGCCGATCCGGATCAAGCTCGACCTGGCTGTCGAGGGCTCCGACCTGACCCTCGACTTCTCCGCCTCCGACCCTCAGGTCCCCCTGGCCCTGAATCTCGCCACACACGGCAAGCGGGGGCACAACATGATCGTCCCGGCTCTGGTCAACTACTTACGGAGCCAGCTGCCGGGGATCACCTACAACTCGGGGATGATGCGGCCGGTGGCCCTGGTGGCCCCCCGCGGTAGCCTCCTCAACCCCGAGCCCGGCGCCCCGGTCGGCGCCCGCCAGGCGACCATGTTCCGGGTACCCGAGGTCATCATGGGGGCGCTCGCCCAGGCTGTGCCCGACCGGGTCCCGGCCTGCGGCGCTGGGCAGGGCGCGATCATGCTGGTCGCGGCGCCCGAGTTCGAGACCGGAACCAACCGGGTCAGCATCCTGCAGCCGCTGATCGGTGGCTCCGGGGGGCGGGCGGACGCGGATGGCATCGACGGCGTGGACTTCGTGGCCGGCTTCTACCGGAACATCCCCACGGAGGTGCTGGAGCACGACGCGCCGATCCTGATCGAGCGCTACGCGCTCCGCGAGGGAGCCGCCGGGCCGGGCCGGTTCCGCGGCGGCAGCGGCCTCGACTACGCGTTCCGGGTGCTCTCGCCACGGGCGGTCGCCACCTGCCGGGGCATGGACCGGGTGCGCTTCCGGCCCTGGGGGAGGGCGGGCGGGCACCCTGGCAGCCAGGGCTTCGCGCGGCTTTTGGGCGCGGGCGGCGAAGTGCGCGAACTGGGCCAGATCGACCGCGTGGAGCTGGAGCCCGGCGACGTGCTTGAGATTGGGACGCCCTGCGGCGGCGGCTACGGAAGCCCTCTGGAGCGCGATCCCGAGCTCGTCCTCCGAGACGTCCTGGACGGCCTCGTCGGCGAGCGCAGCGCTCGCGAGGCCTATGGCGTCGTGGTCGCCGCGGGCGCCGTCGACGCGGCGGAGACGGCCGTCCTCCGGGAGCATCTTCGGGCGTCTCTGCCCGCCCTCCGCGAGTTCGCACAGGGCCCCGAGCGGGAGGAATACGAGGCGCTCTGGACGGGGCCGCTCCAGGACGCGATCAACGCGGCCACCTGGGGCTATCCAGCAGGCCTCCGGATCGCCGTCCGCCAGCTGCTCCAAGCCGAGCTGGGGCGCCGCCTGGAGGCCAAGCAGGGTGTGCCCCCGGAGGCGGTGGCGGCCGTCTCCGCGGAGCTGGTCGCCGCGCTCAGGGAGAGGCTCTACTCATGACCCTGCCCCTGGTCCTCTCCCACGGCGTGATCGAGAGCTCGGAGTCCTGGGCCCCGCTCCTCCCCCATCTGGCCGCGGCCTTCGAGGTGATCACCCCCGACGCCCGGGGGCGTGGCGCCTCGCCGGTGCCCCCGGAGCCCATCGGATACGCAGAGCTGGCAGCCGACATGCAGGCGCTGACCGAGGAGCGGGGCCTGGGCCGCATCTTCCACGCGGGGCACTCGATGGGCGGCCGCGTCGCCATGGAGCACGCGCTCGCCCACCCGGACTCCGTCCGTTCGATAGCAGTGATCTCGGCCCGGGCGGAGGCGCCCGACGAGGCGGGGCGGGCCCGGCTGCGGGAGCAGGCCGAGATCTCGCGCCGGCTAGGCCCCGGAGAGGCGGTCGGTCTCTGGACGCAGCCCGACGACCCGTATTACGAACGGGTGCGCTCGATCAGCGCCCGCAACTCGGCGGAGGGCACCGCCGCGGCCCTTGAGTGCCTGGCCCGGATGGAGTCGCTGGCGCCTCGGCTTCCGGAGCTGTGCATCCCGGTGCTGGTGGTGGCCGGAGACGGCGATCAGGCCTACGTCCGCTCGGCGAAGCTGATGGCGGCGGCGATCCCGGAGGCGGAGCTTCGCATCCTTCCGGGCGTCGGTCACTTCCCTAACCTCGAGTGCCCCCAGCTCCTCGCGAAGCTACTGGAGGAGTTCTTCCTGGCTCATCGGTAGCCGCCCGCTTGCCCAGCCCGGTAGGGACCAGCGGCCCAAGCTGAAAGGAGCGCTCGGTTGGCGCGTCACCTCCCACGGCGACTCCAGCCTGAGCAGGTGTCGGTACAGCTCGATATCGCGCATGGTTCCATCCTGGCCACCGCCATGCCGTCGTCAAGCCCCTCACCACCCAATTCCCGGAAGTCCCCGAAATGAGAGTGAACCCCCTGCCGAGGAGGAAGAGCAGACCAGCGCACGTGACCCGGTTGATGGTTCTGCTCAAGGAAGCCATGCAATCACCACTCCCTGGGGCCGAGCGCTCAGATAATAGTAGGACAGACCGTGCAGAGAGTCAGAGCACCTCTTCGATCAGCCGCCTGCGGTGGGCTGAGTGGGCCCGCGACCGTCCGGGGGCGCCCCGCGGGTGGAGCGCCCGCGAGGGCGGCCGCAGCCGGGGCCGGGCCCGGGGGGACCTGAGGTGGGTTCACGGATCGTCGATCTCACCGTCCCGGTGGGGGCCGAGACCAAGAGCCCGCCCTCGACCGACATGCGGGTGGAGCTGGAGCGGCACCGCCGGGGCCCCGGCTTCTGGCAGGTGACCTCGGTCCGCCAGAGCCTGCACACGGGCTCGCACGTCGACTCCGCCCTGCACTGCTTCGGCGATGGCGGGACCACCGACCAGATCCCGCTCGACCAGGTCTGCGGCGCGGCGGTGATCTTCGACCTGGGCGAGGTGCCCGCCTCCACGGAGATCACGGCGGCCATGCTCGGGGCCGCCGACCCCGGCCTTGAGCGTGGGCAGATCGCGATCGTTCGGACGGGCTGGACGGACAGGGCCTGGGGGCGCTTCCCCGACTTCTTCGTCGACTCCCCCTACCTCGCCCTCGAGGCGGCCCGGTGGCTGGCGGCCAAGGGCCCGAAGGCGGTCTGCTTCGACTTCTTCGAGGAGTACTCGGCGCGCCTGCCGGAGTTCACCTCCGAGGACTTCAGGGTCCACCGCGCCTTTCTCGCCGAGGGCATCGTCATGATCGAGCAGGCGACGCGTCTGGGCGAGCTCCTGGGGCGCCGGTTCGAGTTCTACGCGCCCTTCTACAAGGTGGTGGGGGCAGAGGGCGCGCCCGCCCGCATCTTCGCGGTGGTCGAGGAGGACTGATCCCAGGGAGCGGCGTGCGGTCGTCACCTGAGCACGGCGGCGATCAGCACCACCGCCGCGACGGCCACGGCGAGCCCGGCGATGAGGTCGATGCCGGCCTCCTCCTGCCAGTGCGGGCTGTGCGCCCCGGGCGGCAAATGCCGGCGCTCGGCGCGGGCGGAGGCGTAGAAGTTCAACGCCACCACGGCAGTGGCGGCGATCGCGACCAGGGCCGCGACGAAGGCGGGCGGCACGCTCATGGCACTCCTTCGCCGGCGGGACCTCGCGACCGCGCCCGTCAATGCGAAGGCGGCCCGGGGGCCGCCTTCGGCGTGCTGAGGCCTCGGCTCGTGTGATCAGTGGGGTAGTTCCGCCCGACCGTGGCCGACCGTGAATCTCGCGAACCCGGTGATCCAGCGCAGCGCGGCCAGCACCAGCACGACCAGGCCGCCGATGGCGACCGCCGTCGCCGCCGTGTGGCTGCCGATCAGCCCTGTGACCGCGACCA
>JBOHUY010000316.1:0-3361 GCA_050735015.1 Candidatus Dormibacterales bacterium
GCCCGGCGCAGGCGGTCTATCAGCTCCGGCATCTCGGACTCGGTCTCGAGATAGATGGGGTCGGCGACCATCAGGTCCACGGCGTCCTCGCGAGAACAGGGTCTTGTTTTGTCGTGGTCATTGCACGTGCATCGCCTTCAGCACCCCTCGCATCACGGAGTTGAGGGCCTCGAGGTCCTCGATCCCGGCGCGGAGCGCGTGGTCGGCCAGCCCCATCGGCCCGATGTCTTGGGGCGAGCTGAGCTGGCCCGTCGAGTCGATCAGGCTACTCACCTCGGCTGGATTTAGCAAGCGCGCCTGGGGCTGGCGTGCGAACGGGAGGCCGTGGGACCAGGCTCCTCTGTCGAGCTCGCGGGTCAGCTCGGGGAGCATGCTGCCACCGCCGCAGAGCCGGACCTGGGAGGGCAGCCCCTCGCCCCTGGCCAGCTCCTTGAGGCAGAGGTGGAGCCCCTGCAAGAGGACTTCCACGTCCGCCCCCAGGATGGCGCGCACCCGCGCGTCGTCCTCGGGCGCCAGGAGCCCCTCAGAGTGCCTGAGCTTGCGGGCCTCGGCCTCCTCCATGCTGAGGCCCAGGGTCTGCCCGAGCCGCTTGGTGAAGGCCCGGCCTCCCAGGTTGAACATCCTCGTCCCCTCCACGCCGCCCTCGCGGACGAGGGCCACGTCGGTCGTACCCCCGCCCACGTCCACGAAGATGGCACCCGACTCCAAGAGGGCGTCCGAGCTGCATGCGCGCGCCACGGCGTAGGGCTGGGCGACGGTGCCGACGAGGTCCAGGTCGAGCTCTTTCACCACCGTCTCCAGCGCGCCGATGTGGGCCAGCGGCCCGAAGGTGTTGAAGACCGTGATCTCGAGGTTGCGGCCCTGGAAGCCGATGGGGTTGGTGATCGGGTAGCCGTCCATGCGCACCCCCGTCACGGCCGAGTGCACGAGGCGCGCCTCCAGCTCGCCCCCGTATCCGCGCTCCAGCTCGAGCTGGTGCTGCGCCTCTCGAAGGGCCCGCTTCTGCACCAGGCCCAGGAGGTTTCTCAGCTCGGACTGCCGTACCCCGCTCTGAGGCCGGTCCCGGGGGTAGGCGATCGCGGAGGAGAAGCCCTTGACGAGCTCGCCCGCCACCCCCACCACGGCGCGTCCGGGGACGACGCCGGCCATGTCCTCGGCGGCCTCCATGGCCGCGTTGGCGGCCCCGATGACGGCCTCCAGGTCGGCCACGGCCCCACCGCTCATGGCGTCCTGGGCCTGGGGCTCCCGCCCCACGCCCAGCACCACGCCCCTCTCCTCGCCCTCCTCGCCCTCGCGGCGGACGACCAGCGCCTTGACCAGCTCGGTGCCGATGTCGAGGGCGGTCAAGTGCCGCATGAAGTCGTTCTGGCGGCGCCGGAAGATGGGCGTCACCCGAGGAGCGCCGCCAGCTCGGCGGCGCCCGGCACGGCCCCCGCCAGCTTGCCCTGGACCAGCGCTGGCCGTCCGCCGCCCGGGCCCAGCGCCGGCCGCAGCCGGTTGGCGTCCAGGCCCGGCGCCAGCTCGCGGGCCACCTTCACCACGTAGGCGGAGATCCCGGGGCTGGCGGCGACCAGCACGCCCGGCCGCTCCATGGTCTCGAAGTAGCGGTCGGCGTACTCACGGAGGTCCTCCATGCCGTCGGCTTCCACCTGCACCACCATCAACGGGACGCCATTGTCGAGGACGGCGAGGTCCGGCCGTGCTCCCGCCCCCCCGGCGGTGCCGCTCCGGACGCGGGCGGCGCGCAGCTCGCCGGCCAGCCGCTCTATCTCGCGGCGAGACCTCTTGAGCTCGGCCCGCATCTCCTCGACCCGGGGTCGGACGTCGTCCGGCGAGCCTCCCAACGAGCGGGCCATCTCCGCCATGTCGGCCAGGCGGCGGCCGAGGAGGCGCTCGGCCCGCTCGCCGGCGACGAGGTCGATGCGCCTCAGCCCGGCGCCCACGCTCGACTCGGAGAGGATGACGACGGGCCCGGCGTCGGCCGAGCTCTCCACGTGGGTGCCCCCGCAGAGCTCGCACGTCCAGTCCCCGAAGCAGACCACCCGGACGACGTCGCCGTACTTCTCCTCGAAGAGGTGCATGGCGCCCGCCGCCACGGCCTCCTGGTAGCTGCGATGGCTCTCGTGGAAGTGGAGGGCCGCCCTCACCTGCTCGTTGACCCGACGCCCGACCCTCTCCATCTCCTCCGGGGAGACGGGCCGGTCGAGGGGGATGTCGAAGGTGGCGTGGTCGGGGCCGACCCAGGATCCGCGCTGTACGACGCCTTCTCCCAGCACCTCACGCAGGGCGCGGTGCAGGAGGTGCGTCGCCGTGTGGTGCCGCGCGATGTCGCGCCGCCGCCCGGCGTCCACCTCCGCCTGGACCGCCTGCCCGACCCGGACCAGACCCACCGCCACCGACCCCAGGTGGGCGGTCACGTCCTCGCCCGGCCGCTGCGCGTCGTCGACACGCACGCGGCCGTCGGGGCCGGTGATCCAGCCCGTGTCGCCCACCTGCCCCCCCGCCTCGGCGTAGAAGGGCGTGCGGTCCAGGAAGACCTCGACCTCGTCGCCCTCGCGGGCCTCTTGGACCTGGACGCCGCCGACGCGGAGTGCGGCCACCACGGCGGGAGCGGCGAGCCGCGTGTAGCCGACGAACTCGGTGCGAGGAGCGTCCCGGAGCTCCTCCCAGCGCGATCGGAATGTCGACCGGGAGCGCTCCTTCTGAGCCGACATGGCGTTGCGGAAGCCCTCCATGTCCACCGTCAGCGAGCGCTCCTCGGCCAGCTCGCGCGTGAGGTCGATGGGGAACCCGTAAGTGTCGTGGAGCATGAAAGCCGCCTCCCCCGGGATGACCTCGCCATGCCTGGCCGCCAGCGCCTCGAAGAGCTCCATACCCTGCTCCAACGTCCTGTCGAAGCGGGTGGATTCGGCCCCCACGGCCTCCTCGATCTCGCGAGCGCGCGCGGCCAGCTCGGGGTACTGCCCTCGCATGAGGTCCACGACCAGGCGCGTCCCCTCCGAAACCGGCCGCGCCATCCGGCTCTGGCGCGCGTGCAGCACGGCCCGCCGGATGATCCGCCTCAGCACGTACCCCCGGCCCTCGTTGCCGGGGGTGACGCCCTCCCCGATCAGGAAGGTCATGGCCCGGAGGTGGTCGGCGACGATGCGCCGGGAGGCCACGCGCGGCTCGACCGCGTCGGCGGCGAACTCGACCAGGGGTGCCATCAGGTCGCTCTCGAAGATGGAGTCGCGGCCCTGCAGGATGGCCGCCATCCTCTCCAGCCCCATGCCCGTATCGATGGCGGGCTGGGCCAGGGGGGGCAGGCTCCCGTCCGGTTGGCGGTCGTACTGGGGGAAGACGAGGTTCCAGAACTCGAGGA
>JBOHUY010000317.1:0-6797 GCA_050735015.1 Candidatus Dormibacterales bacterium
GCTCGACAGCTCCATCAGCCTCCGCTTCCTGGAACGCTTCGACTGCCAGGACCGCGCCGACTGGCTCTCCCCCAAGCGCATGGCGGCCTGGCTCGCCAGCGTCGGCTCCTGCGGCAGGGTCGACCCCTTCTCCCTCCACGGCCGCCTGGTGGCCGCGCCCCGCGGCACCGCTGGGCCAGCCGGGGCTGCCCAGCTGCACGTGACCCGTGCCCTGCTCGCCGCCCTGGCCACGCTCGTCGAGCAGACATCTGGCACTGCTGGCAGAACGGCACCCCCTACGACACCGGCCAGCACCGGGCCCTCCAGACCCTCCTCCGGGCCCGAACGCCGCAGGCGGCTTGACACAGGGCTACTCAGATCTCCTCGAGGGCGGCCAGCAGCAGGCGCCAGCGGGCCTGCGCCTCCTGGGGGTCGACCGGCTTCAGGGACAGGGTGTCGCCGGGGACCAGCTGCGCGGCCTCCGGCAAGGAGCAGCGGGCGACGCATGCCGCCACCGGGTAGCCGCCCGAGGTGTGATGGTCGGCCATGAGAAGGATGGGCCGCCCGGAGGCCGGCACCTGCACGCACCCGGCGCAGACCCCGAAGGAGAGCAGGGCGCCCGTCCCGGCCATGACCAGCGGCGCCTCGCCCTCCAGCCGGTAGCCGACCCGGTTGGCGTCGGCCCCGAGCCGGAACGGCCCCCCGAAGAGGGCGTCGCGGGAGCGGGGGTCGAGGTGGCCCAGGTGGGGGCCCGGCACCGCGCACAGGTCCGGGCGGGCCGCGTACGCCGGCCGGAGGCGGGGGCCGAGACCTCGCCGGGGGTCGCACCAGGGTGGCGCGGGCCCGGCCGAGAGGACGTCGCCCTCGGCCAGGGGGCGGCCTTCGTGCCCCCCTTTCCCGACCAGGAGGTCGGTGGAGGCGGAGCCCAGCCACCTGCGGGCGGCGAGGCCGCCGGCCACCGCCAGGTAGGCGCGCGCGCCTGTCCTGCGCCCTTCGAACGCGAGAGCGTCCCCTTCGCGCACCTGGAATGCCTCCCAGAGCGGCGCCTCCGCCCCGCCCAGGTGGAGGCCGAGGTCCCCGCCGGTCACGGCCACCACGCAGGGCCGCAGCGCGGCGAGGACGGGACCGCGCACGGTGCATTCGAGGAGGGGCGAGCCCGGGGGGTTGCCGGCCAGGCGGTTGGCGGCCATGGCCGCGAACTGGTCCATAGCCCCACCGGGCGTCACGCCGGCCGTCCGGCGCCCAGGACGGCCCAGGTCCTGGACGGTCGTCAGAAGGCCTGCGCTCAAGACGCTGAACACCTCCGCTGCGGGACTCTGCTCGGTCACGCCGGGCCCGCCAGGACGGGGGTGAAGCGCACGCGGTCGCCCGGCCGGAGGAGGGCGGGGGGGTCGGCCTCGGGCATGAGCAGGGGGAGCGAGGTGCGCCCGATGAGGTGCCAGACACCCGCCGTCGGGAAGGGGTAGACGGCCGTGTGCCCGCCCGCGATCGCGACCGAGCCGGCGGGGACCGAGCGGCGGGGGACCTCCCGGCGGGGGAGCCTCAGCTCGGGGGGCAGCGGTCCCAGGTACGCGAAGCCGGGCGCGAACCCGAGCATGAAGACGCGGTAGATGGCCCCGCTGTGGACGGCGACGACGCGCTCGGGCGGCAGGCCCAGGCGCCGGCCCACCTCGTCCAGGTCGGGCCCGTCGTAGACAGCCGGGATGCGGTGGAGCCTGCCCCTGGGTCCGGCCGGGGGCCGGCGGGCCGCCAGGCGGGCGACAGCCGCCGCCAAGGCAGCTGCGTCCACGCGGTCGGGGTCGTAGTGGACCGTCACCCCGGCCAGGCCGGGCACCGCCTCCAGGACGCCCGGGCGCCTGGAGAGGGCGGCGGCCAGGGCCAGCACGCGCGAGTTGAGGGCGGTGTCCAGGCGCGAGCCCATCTCGATCAGAAGTGCCGCCTCTCCCAGGGCGTGGACGCGCGGGCGGCCACCCCGGTGCGGTGAGAGCGCGGCCGCCACTAAGAGCGGCCCTTTCCGCCTGCCGGGAGCAGATGGGGACGCACCTCGCCGACCAGGTAGAGGGATCCGCAGACGAGGACGGTGCCCGCCCGGCCCGCCACCTTGACGGCCTCCCCCAGCGCGTCGACGGCGGGCAGCACGACCCGGCCGGAGCCGTAGAGGTCGCGCAGCCGGTGAGGGTCCGCGGCCCGCTCGGCCGCGCTCGCGGCGGCCGTGAAGACGACCACCTCCGCCTCCAGGGTCCGCAGCGCCCGGACCAGGGCGGGCAGGTCCTTGTCGCCCATGGCGGCGAACACGATGACGAGCCGGCCCTCCCCGACGAGGCGGCGGACCTCCACTCCCGCACGCGCCAGGCCGTCGGGGTTGTGGCCCCCGTCGAGCACGACCGAGGGCCGCCCTCCCAGGCGCTCCAGGCGCCCCGGCCAGGCGACCTGGGCCAGGCCCCTGCGCACCGACTCCGCGGTGGCGTCCCCGGCCGCGTGCGCGGCGGCGACGGCGAGGGCGGCGTTCTCGGCTTGGTGGAGCCCGACCAGGGCCAGCCGCAGCTCGCGGTGGCTGAAGGCGGGTCCTTCCACGTCCAGGGCGACCCCCTCCCAGCCCAGCGACCGCGCCTCCAGGCGAATCTCCTCGCCCAGGCGCCAGAGACGAGCCCCGGCCCGGGCGGCGGCGCTCTCGACCACCGCCAGCGCGGGCGGCCGGCACCCCGTGACCGCGACGTCACCGGGCTTGACGATGGCGGCCTTCTCGGCCGCGATCTCGGGGATCGTGTCCCCCAGGTACCGCTGGTGGTCGAGCGCGACGTTGGTGATCACGGCCACCCCGAGGTCAAGGACGTTGGTGGCGTCCAGCCGGCCGCCCATGCCCACCTCGCAGACGAGCCGGTCGACGCGGGGCGCGAGGTGGGCGATGGCGAGCGCGGTGAGGATCTCGAACTCGGTCGGTTCGCCCATCTCGCCCGCCACCGCCTCCAGCCGCGGCCGGACCGCGTTCACGGCGGCCGCGAACTCCGCCTCCGGGATGGGGCGCCCGTCGACCTGGATGCGCTCGGCGTAGGAGCTGAGGTGGGGTTTGGGCATCATCCCCACGCGCAGCCCGCCCGCCTCCAGGATCGAGGAGAGGATGGCGCAGGTCGAGCCCTTCCCGTTGGTGCCGGCCACGAGCGCGCCCGTGAGGCCCGCCTCGGGGTGGCCGAGCGCGGCCAACACGGCCCGGACCCGCTCCTGGCCCATCTTGATCCCGAAGCGGCCCAGGCCGGTCAGGTAGCGGACGGCGTCGTCGTATCCGAGGGGCCGGGAGGCGCCGGTGGTCAGCGCACGCCCTCCACCGGGTGGCGCCGCTCCTCGGCGGCGAGCGTGTTGCGCATGAGGAACGCCACCGTCATGGGCCCGACCCCGCCCGGGACGGGGGTCAGGTGCCCGGCGACCTGGCCCACATCCGGGTCGACATCCCCCGCCAGGCGGCCGCCGACCCGGTTCATGCCCACGTCGACGACGGCGGCGCCCGCCTTGACCATGGCCGCGCCCACCAGCCCCGGCCGGCCCGCGGCCACAACCAGGATGTCGGCCTGCCGGCAGGCGGAGGCGAGCTCGGGGGTGCGGCTGTGGCAGACGGTCACGGTCGCGTTGCGGGCCAGGAGAAGCTGGGCCAGGGGCTTGCCCACGATGTTGCTTCGCCCGACCACGACCGCCCGTCGGCCCTCGATCTCCACGCCCGAGCGGTCGAGCATCTCGATGATGCCCGCCGGGGTGCAGGGCACCACGGCGGGGCGGCCCAGGCAGAGCCTGCCGGCGTTGAAGGGGTGGAACCCGTCCACGTCCTTGGCCGGGTCGACCGCCTCGATGACCTCCTCGGGGTCCACCCCCCGAGGCACCGGGAGCTGGACGAGCAGGCCCGAGACCCGGGGGTCCGAGTTGAGCTCGCCGACCAGCTCGACCATGCGCGAGGTCGGGGTGCCGGCCGGCATCAGGTGTTCGGAGGAGGTCATGCCCACCCGCTCGCAGGCGCGCCGCTTCCCCCTCACGTAGACGAGCGAGGGGGCGTCCTCCTCCGCCAGCACGGCGGCCAGGTGGGGCCTGTCCCCTCCCGCCGCGACCCGGGCCGCGACCCGGGCCGCCACGTCGTCCAGGATGGAGGCGGCGATGGCGCGCCCGTCGATGAGGGTCGCGCTCAGCTCATCGCCTCCCGCCGGGCGGCCTCCTCGGCGGCCCTCATGACCTCGGCCAGGCCGGCGCCGGCGGCGGCCGCCAGGCGGCGGCAGTCCTCGTACTCGGCCCGCGCCTCCACGGGCGTGCCCCCCAGCTCTTTGATCTTGACCCGCACGGGACCGTAGGGGGTCTGGACCTCGACCAGGCGCCGGCCGGCGAGAAGTCTCGGGGAGCGCCCCATGCGCACCCCCAGCGTGGAGCTGGAGCGGAGCACGAGTCTCGCCAGAGCCTCCGCCCGCAAAGGCTCCGCGATGACGCTGAGGAGGTGGCCGGGCCTTCCCTTCTTCATCACGACGGGGGTGACCGCGACGTCCAGCGCCCCCGCCGACATGAGGTCCTCGCAGAGCGCCGCGAGGTGGTTGGGGGCCATGTCGTCGAGGTTGGTCTCGAGGATGGCGACCTCGTCGATGAGTGCCGCCTCCGGCTCACCGGCCCCCAGCCAGAGCCGGAGCGCGTTGCCTGGCTCCTCCCTCGCACCCAGCCCGTACCCGGTCCGCTCGACCGACATGGCCGGCCGCTCGAACCGGGCCGCGGTGGCGAGGATGGCCGCCCCCGTGGGGGTGACCGTCTCCCCCGTGCCCGCGGCGGGCCGCCAGACGGCGCCCGTGCCCGCCAGCACCTCGAGCGCGGCGGGGGCGGGCAGGGGGAGTCCGCCGGCCGTGCCCGAAGTGGCCGGCAGCGACGACGAGAAGGCTTCCGCGACGCCCAGGGACTCCAGGAGCCAGAAGGTGCCGGCGAGGTCGACGAGTGTGTCCGCCCCGCCCAGCTCGTGGAGGTGGACGCGGTCCGGGGCGAGCCCGTGGACGCGGGCCTCCGCCCGGCCCAAGCGCTCGAGCGCCTCCTGGGTGCGGTCGCGGACGCGGGCGGGGAGGTCCGCCCGGGCCACCGTGCGGAGCAGGTCGGGGAGGCTCCGGGAAGGGCCGGCGCCCGACTCCACGGCCACGCGCAGGCCGCAGACGTGGCCCCTTTGCTCGCGGCGGGTGGCGATGCCGACCTCGGCCCCCAGGCCGAGCCCCTCCACGACGGCGTCGAGCACGGAGGCGTCGGCGCCGCAGTCGAGAAGCGCCCCCAGGGCCATGTCGCCCGAGATGCCCCCCCAGCAGTCGAAGTAGGCGACGCGGTTCATGGCGCCGGGCGCACCACCTCGACCCCGAAGGAGCGGAACTCGCCCGGCAGGGGCGGGCGCTTGTGCACACGGACCGTGGCCCGCTCCACCTTGGGGAGCTCGAGGAGGCGCTCCGCGATCCTGGCCGCGACCGCCTCCAGGAGGTGGCAGGGCTCACCCTCCACGACCGCGCGCACGGCCTCGTAGGCGCGCGTGTAGTCGATGGTGCCGTCGAGCCTGTCGGCGGCCGCTGCCGCCCTCAGGTCACCCTCCAGCTCGACGTCGACCGTGAAGCGCCCCCCCAGCTCGCGCTCGGCCGGGAAGACGCCGTGGCGGCCGTAGAAGGCCATGCCCTCCATGAGGATGCGGTCCACGGAAGGATGATAGGGAGGCCCCGCCCGGGGGGACTCAGGTCTCCCTCAGCATGGCCACCGTGCGCACGCCGGCGGCCATCCAGACGGGGTCCTGGACCCACTGCTCGACGCCCCACAGAAAGACCGCCGAGGCCCCCTCCGACCTGTATTCCTGGGCGCTGTAGTAAAGGTCGTCGACGGTGAAGGCGGCGGCGGTGACCCAGGGCGAGGCCTGCATCTCCGTGATCCAGAGGCGCTTGCGCTGCGACCGGGCCTGGGCGGACCAGAAGGCGATCGCGTCCTGCTTCCAGTGGATGCGCCGCCGGGCGCTGGCGTCGGTCAGGGGCGTGGTCGGGGTGACCACGTACACGTCCAGCCCGAGCACGTCGCCGAGGTCGAGCGCGGGCAGGGGATGGCCGACGGCCTGGGGGCCGGGCAGGATGGAGTAGAGCCAGGAGAGAGGGCTGAGCTGGTGCATGTCGAGGCCCAGCCCGGAGGAGTTGTAGGTGGTCACGACCACGGGGTGGTGGCCGTCCACCGAGCGCACAAGGCGGATCTCGCCGCCCAGGACGGGGGGCGGGATGGCGGAGTCGACGCCCGCCCCGGCGACGTTGTCGAGGGGCTCGTTCTCCACCTGCCAGGCCGCCAGCAGGGGATCGCCCCGGTAGCGCGTGCAGGTCGCCACCAGGTACTGGCGGAAGTCCCGGCCGCGCACCATCAGGGGGACGTCGGTGCCGGGGTCGACGGGCAGCCAGCCGGGCGCGTGCAGCTCGGGGTAGTCGAGGTTGCGCGCGCCCACCACGAGCACCACCCTGGCCCGGCCCCCCGAGCGCTCGTCGAAGGTCCGCACGACGTCGAGGGTGCGGTCGGTCTCGGTGAAGTCCAGCCCGTCCGGCGTGGGCGCCACGTCGCTCCAGTAGACGGGGATGCGGACGAGGTCGGGGCGCAGCCGCACGAGCAGCGTGCGCAGGGCGGCGGCGGGGTCCTCGCCCAGGTAGAGGGCGGCCCGGGCGCTGAAGGAGAACCCCACCAGGGGCGGGCCGCTCGGTGCGGGCGGCGGGACCGGCTCGGCGGCCGTCACCATCCCGAAGAGGAAGGCCGCCACCAAGCCCAGGGCCAGGGCGCGCCAGGACGCGGCCCGGTAGCCGGGGCGGGGG
>JBOHUY010000318.1:0-2849 GCA_050735015.1 Candidatus Dormibacterales bacterium
GCCCAGCCCTCGCCCAGGAGCCGGCGGTAGGCCCGCGCGGCCGGCTCGGCCAGAGGCCGCTCCAGCCGGCCGAAGACGCCCAGGCTCTCCCGCCGGGCGGTGGCGAGCTCGCCGACGATGGCCTCGGCCGTCGCGCCGGGGGCGGCCAGGGCCTCCTCCACCGCCCTCAGGAGCCGGTCGATTCGCCCGCGCTCCGCCTCCAGGGCCTCACGGTGGCGCTCGAGCGCGGCGCGGACGTCGCCAGCGTCGTCGGACAAGGAGGCCCGGATCTCCTCCAGGCCCATGCCGAGGCTGCGCAGGAGGTCGATCCTCAGGAGCCTGAGGACCTCGGGCGCCTGGAACTCCCGGTACCCGCTGCCGGTGTGCCCGAGGACCAGCAGCCCCCGCGCCTCGTAGTGGCGGATGCGCCCGGCGCTGATCCCGGTCAGGGCCGCCACCTCTCCGATGTTGAGTCTCCGGCGGCTCGGGCTTGACTCTCCGACCGTTGGAAGGTTCACCCTGGGTAAGTATTCCGCAGCGCGCGCGAGGGCGCACACCGGGGAGGTGAAACCGCATGGCCGTACCGCTGAGGCAGTCCATCAGGGTGGGCGCTTACGTGGCCGGCAAGCGGCTGCGGCGGGTCGACAAGTTCGCCCTCGTCCTCCAGCTCGAGCCCCTCTACCAGTGCAACCTCGCCTGCGCGGGGTGCGGGAAGATCCAGCACCCCAAGGAGATCCTGCAGCGGCGGCTGACCGTGCAGCAGTGCGTCGACGCGGTCGAGGAGTGCGGCGCCCCCATGGTCTCCATCGCGGGGGGCGAGCCGCTCCTGCACAAGGAGATCCACGAGATCGCCGCTGCCCTGGCCGAGCGCAAGCGGTTCGTCTACCTCTGCACCAACGCCCTCTGGATGGAGAAGAAGATGGACCTCTTCAGGCCCTCGCCCTACTTCTCCTGGTCGGTGCACATGGACGGGTTGAGAGAGCGGCATGACCAGTCGGTCTGCGAGGACGGGGTCTTCGACAAGGCGGTGACGGCGATCCGGGAGGCCAAGCGCCGCGGCTTCCGGGTCACCACCAACACCACCTTCTTCGACCCCGACGACGCCACCAGCGTGCGGGGCGTGCTCGATTACCTGAACGACGACCTCCGCGTCGACGCCATGCAGATCTCGCCCGGGTTCGCCTATGAGAAGGCGCCCGACCAGGAACACTTCCTGGGCGTGGAGGTGACCCGGCGGATATTCCGGGAGGCCTTCGCGGGGGGCCGGCGCGCGCGCTGGCGTCTCAACCACTCGCCCCTCTTCCTGGATTTCCTGGAGGGCAAGGTCGACTTCGCCTGCACCGCCTGGGGCATACCCTGCTACTCGGTCTTCGGCTGGCAGCGCCCCTGCTATCTGATGGCCGACGGCTACGTGGAGTCCTACCAGGAGCTGCTGGAGACGACCGACTGGTCGCTGTACGGGCGCGGGCACAATCCCAAGTGCGAGAACTGCATGGCGCACTGCGGGTACGAGCCGACCGCGGTGGTGGCCACGGCCGCCTCCTTGAAGGAGTCGCTGCGGGCGGGCGCCGACATTCTCAAGGGCCAGCTCGCCCGGGCCTAGCCGGCCTCCGGTCGGAAGTCGAGCAGGTGGAGGGGAACCTCGTCTTCCTGACCGGGGCGAGCGGCTTTCTGGGGCGCCACGTGGCGCTGGCGCTGGCGGAGTCCGGCTACGAGGTGCGCTGCCTGGTCCGGACCGAGGCGGCCGAGGCCCGGCTGCCGGCCGGGTGTGAGCCCGCGCGTGGGGACCTGAGGCGCCCGGGAGAGCTGGTGCCGCTGCTGCGCGGATGCCGCTACCTGGTCCATGCGGCGGCTCTCTACTCCTTCTCGCCGCGCGACCGGGAGATGATCTCGAGGGTCAACGTGACCGGCACGGCGGGGCTGCTGGAGGCGGCCCGCCGGGCGGGGGTGGAGAAGGGCGTCGTCACCTCGAGCTCGGCCACGGTGGGCCCCGCCCGGGGGGGCCGGCCCGCCACGGAGGAGAGCACGGCCGGGTCGGGCCACGGCGCGTCCGGCTACCACGAGTCCAAGCTGGCCCAGGAGAGGGTGGCCCGGGCCGCCCGCCTGCCCACCGTCCTGGTCCTGCCGACCATGCCCGTGGGCGCCGGTGACCGCCGCCCCACGCCCACGGGCAGGATGGTGCTGGACGCCATGCGGGGCAGGATCCCCGCCTACCTACCGGGGGGGGCCAACCTGGTTGCGGTCGAGGACGCGGCTCGGGCCCACGTCCTCGCCCTGCAGCGCGGAGCCGCCGGCGTCCGCTACCTGGTGGGGGGCGAGAACCTCAGCCTCCGGGAGATCCTGAGCATGGTGGCGGAGGCGGCCGGGCGCCACGGGCCCCGCTTTCGGATGCCGTACGCGGCCGCCCTGGCCCTCGGGTGGGCCGACGAGGGCCGATGCCGGGCGGGGATGGGGAAAAGGCCCGTGGTGCCCCTGGAGGGGGTCCGCATGGGCCGCGAGCTCATGCATGTGAGCTGCGCGAAGGCGTTCGCGGAACTGGGGTACCGGCCACGCGTGGCGGCCCGAGAGGCCGTGCGCCGGGCCGTCGCCTGGTACCGCGAGGAGGGCATGGCGGCCTGAGCCCGCCTGCCGGCGTCATCGCGCTGGGGGCGATGGGCGTCGAGGCCAGGGCCCTGCGGCGGAGAGCCGGGCGCCTGCCCGGCGTGGAGGTGGTGGAGGCGGGCATCGGCCTCTCCCGGCACCCCCACCTGCGCCCGGGGCGGGACGTGGTGGTGTGCGGGCTGGGTGGCGCGCTCACGGCCGAACTGCCCCCGGGCACGGTCTTCGTCGCCGACCGCGTGGCTCTCCCCAAAGGCCCTCCCCGGCCGGCC
>JBOHUY010000319.1:0-9742 GCA_050735015.1 Candidatus Dormibacterales bacterium
CCCAGGTGCCGCTCCAGGTCCTTCATGTTCCCCCGCGAGGCGAGGAACACCCTCAAGACCTCCCGGTCCTCGGCGCCCAGCGCGCAGAACTCGCAGGCCTCGAAGTTCCCGGAGAGCTCGGTCCCACACTCGCCGCAGCCGAGCCTGGTCAGGGCCAGGCGCCCACCGCAGACCGGGCAGTCGCGGGGCGCTGTCCTGCTCACGGCTCCGCCGAGACCCTGACCGAGCCCATCTGGGAGTCGATGGCGAGGGTGGCCTCGCCCGCGCCCACGACGGTCTCCTGCGCCTCGCCCCCAAAGACCCAGGCCCCGCCGCCCTCGGGCAGGGTTACCTTACCCATCTCCTAGCGCGTGGTGATGCGCACGCTCGAGCCCCGGGCCAGGTGGAGCTTGACCGTGCCCGCCTCGCAGGAGATGCGTGAGTCGCCCCGGTCGAGGACGCCCCAGGCCCGCAGCGAGCCCGCCTGGACCGAGATGTCGAGGGGGCTGCGGAAGTCCTCGATGGATGCCGAGCCGGCCTGGATCTCGGCCCGGATGGGGCCTCTCAGGCCGCTGACCGAGAGCGAGCCCGCCTGCACCTCCGCCTCCAGCCGGAGGTCGGGGTTCATGCGCACAACCAGCTGCCGCGTCAGCCCGGCCGCGCCCCGGCGGCCGAACTGAAAGCCCCGGCCGGCTCGATCTCGGCCCCGGCGGCCGAACTGAAAGCCCCGGTCGGACGGGAACGCCCCCTCGCCCTCGACGATCAGCACAGAGCCCTCCCGCCGGGCCTCGTGGCCGCCCTCGGCCGAGGCCTCCCGCACCGAGGTGTCCCCGACGACCTGGACCGCCCCCAGGTCCATGCGTACCCGCACCGTCTCCAGCCCGGAGGCGGGGAGGGGGGCCGGGCCCGCCTCCAGCTCCTCGAGCATGGCCGCCGCCTCGGAGGGCTGCAGCCGGCCCTGGGCGACCCGGGCCAGGATATCGCGTTTTCGGTCGTCCACGCACCAATTAGAAGACACCCATTGCTAGTTTGTCAAGGGCTTTTGCTATTTTGCCTGAGAGCGATGGGGCAGGTGGGGGAACTTTAGAGTGGACGGGTGCGCGCCGCCTCCGATCGCCGCCTGGTGGCCGGCTGGGCGGCCGCCATGCTCGCCTTCTGGGCCGCGACCGCCGTCGAGAGCATGTCCTGGAACCAGCTCTCGGCCTTCACGCCCATCTTCCTGCACACCCTCGGCGTCCACTCCCAGCAGGTGCCGGGCTGGACCGCCCTGATGGCCTCTTTGAGCTGGGTCATAGGGATCCCCCTGGCGCCCTTCTGGGGCGTCTGGGCCGACCGCTACAGCCGCAAGGCGGTCATCGTGAGGAGCGCGCTCGTGGAGGCCCTCGTCTTCACGGGCTGGGCGCTCTCCACCAGCCCCGCCATGGCCCTCGCCTTCCGCTGCCTCTCGGGGTTCGTGCTCGGCAACACGGGGGTCATGCTCGCCGTCCAGGCCTCCGTCACGCCCGTGGAGAGGCTCGGGATCGCGGTCGGCATCGTGAGCGCGGGAGGGCCCACCGGGCGCGCCGCCGGGCCCGCGCTGGGCGCCCTTTTGATCCACGTCTTCAGCGTCCGGGGCATGCTCCTGGCCGACGCCGCCCTCTCCGTGGGCACCGCCATCTTGCTCACCGTCCTGGTCACGGAGCCGGAAAGGGTGCGGCCGGTGGGGGTGAGCGCATTCCGGCTCTTGAGCGGCGCCTTCGGGGAGATCGTCTCCACGCCCCTGGTCTGGCGGCTCTTCGTCGCCACCATGGCCGCCCAGCTCGGGTTCTGGATCGTGGGCCCCTTTCTGCCCATCTACGTCCAGGACCTGGTCAGCCCCGCGCGCGCGGCGGGGGCGGCCACGGCCGTGGGGGCGGTCCTCTCCTCGGTGGCGCTGGCGGGCGCCGTCGGCTCACCTCTCTGGGGCCGGGCGGTGGACCGCTTCGGGCACGTGCCCGTCCTCACATGCACCAGCGTGGCCGCCGCGGCGGCGCTGGTGGCGGCCGGGCTGGCGGGGGGGGCGCTGGCCGGCCTGGCCGCCCCTCTCGTCGCCTACGGCTTTTTCAGCGCGGCCATGACGACCTCGATCATGGCCCTTTTGGCCCGCACCGTCAGCGCCGAGCGCAGGGGCGCGGTCCTGGGCCAGGTCCTCTTCCCCTTCTACGTGGCGGGCCTTCTGGGGCCCCTCGTGGGGGGCGCCATCTTCCCGCACGGGAGGACCGCCGTCATGGCCGCCGCCGCCGCCGCCACCTTGGTGCCGCTGGCGCTGCTGCTCTCCGCCCGCCGGCCCGCCCTGCCTCCCGCCCTGCCTTGAGAGCGCGCGTCGGGCTGGTCGCCGACACCCACTCGCCCGAGTTCTTGGACCGCCTCCCGAAGACGCTCATGGAGGCCTTCAAGGGGGTCGACCTGATCCTGCACGCGGGCGACGTGGGAGGCCGGGAGACCCTCTCCCGCCTGGGCCGGCTGGCGCCCGTGGAGGCCGTGCGCGGGGACCACGACCGCGGGCTGCCCGGCCTCCCGGACGCGCGCCAGCTGGAGATCGCGGGGGTCAAGGTGGCGCTCGTCCACGGCAATCGCGGCCACCTCATCGAGGAGCCCGTCACCTTCGTCAGCACCGTCACGCTCGGCTATCTGTGGCCCATGCCCGACCTCGGCCCCTGGCTCCTGCGGCGCTTCCCGGAGGCCGACGTCATCGTGCACGGGCACACCCACTTCCCCAGCGTGCGGCGGTCGGCCGGCAAGCTCATCGTCAACCCGGGGGCGGTCTACCAGGTCACGCCGGAGGCGGCCCGGCGGCGCCTGGAGGCGGGTCCGGGCTGGTTCGAGTGGACCTGGCTGCAGGTGACACGCCACCGACGGCGCGCCTCGCCCAGCACGGCGGCCATCCTGGAGATCGGCCCCGACGGCCTCACCACCGAGATCGTCAGGCTCTGAGGGGCTGATTCCGGGCCCGCCCTTTCGGGTACGAAGCAGAAGGTGGCGGAGTTCAAGGACTACTACCAGATCCTGGGGGTGCCCAGGGACGCCGGCGCCAAGGATGTCAGCCGGGCGTTCCGCAAGCTCGCCCGCAAGCACCACCCCGACGTCAACCCGGGCGACAAGCAGGCGGAGGCCCGCTTCAAGGAGGCCACGGAGGCCAACGAGGTCCTGAGCGACCCCGAGAAGCGGCGCCTCTACGACCGCTTCGGCAAGGACTGGCGGGCGGCCCAGGCCGCCGGCGTGGGTGCGGACGCGGCCCCGACCAGTGCGAGGGCGGGGGCGGGGGCCCAAGGGGGGGGTCCCCGGGTCGAGTACCGGACCGCCAGCGCCGAGGACCTCAAGGACCTCTTCGGAGACGAGAACCCCTTCAGCGAGTTCTTCCACTCGGTCTTCGGCCGCGCGGCGCGGGCCGAGGGTGGGGCCCCGCGCCCGGCCGCGGAAGCCCAGGGCTCCATCTCGATCACGCTCAAGGAGGCCTACGCGGGCACCACGCGCACCTTCCAGACCCCCGACGAGAAGCGGGTCGAGGTCAAGATCCCGGCTGGCATCCGGGCGGGCACCGTGCTGCGCGTACCCGGCCTCAGGGTCAGGGTCGAGGTGGAGGACGACCCCACCTTCCACCTCGCGGGCAGGGACGTGGAGACGGGCGTCCAGGTTCCGCTCCGCGCCGCCCTTCTGGGCGGGGAGGTGGAGGTGCCCACGCTCAAGGGCGGCCGCGTCAAGCTGCGCGTCCCCGAGGGCACCCAGAACGGCACCAGGCTCCGGCTCAAGGGCCTGGGCATGCCCGACCCCAAGGGCGCGGGCCCGGGCGATCTTCTGGCGGTCGTCACGGTGCGCCTGCCCCTGCCCCTCGACGAGGTCGCCCGGCGGCTGGCCGAGGGCCTCCCGGATGCCTGAGGGCGCGGACCCCCGGCACCGGCTGGCGGACCGGGCCCGGGTCGAGGTCTCCGTCATCCGCCGCTACGAGCGGGCCGGCTGCATCGAGGTGACCGAGGTCGTGGACGAGATCGCGGTCAGGCGCCTAAGGCGCGTCCACCGCCTGCGGCGGGACCTCGGCCTCGACCTTCACGCCATCGCCATCATCGTCCGCCTGATCGAGCGCCTGGAGCGGGCCGAGGGGGGCTGACGGGGGGCTGAGCCGCCCCGCCCCCTCGAAGGGTACGGGAGCGCCGGGCCGGCTCTGCTTCCGGTCTAAGCTCATGCCACCTTGGCCGGCAGGCTCTTGCTCCCGCTCGTCTTCGTGTCGGGAGCCGCCTCGCTGGGCGTCGAGTTCTCCGCCTCGCGCCTCCTCGCCCCCTACTTCGGCACCAGCCTCTACGTGTGGGGCATCCTGATCGGCTTCGTCCTCATCTACCTGAGCGCCGGCTACGTGATCGGGGGGCGGCTGGCCGACCGCCGCCCCGACCCCCGGCTCCTCTACCAGCTGACGGCCTGGGCGGGGCTCTGGGTGGGAGTCGTCCCGCTCCTGTCCTACCCGGTCCTGCTGGCCTCCCAGCGGGGCTTCGCCGCCGTCAGCGTGGGGCTGGTGGCGGGGACCCTGCTGGCCGTGGTCCTCCTCTTCGCGGTCCCCGTCACCCTCCTCGGCTGCGTCTCCCCCTTCGCCATCCGGCTCTTGCTGCTGGACCTCGAGACGGGGGGGCGGACGGCCGGGCGCGTCTACGCGTTGAGCACGGCGGGGAGCATCGTGGGCACCTTCCTGCCCGTCTTCTGGTCCATCCCCAGCTTCGGGACCCGGGCCACCCTGATCGGCTTCAGCGCCCTCTTGATCGCCGTCTCTCTGGCCGGGATGTGGCCACGACGGCGGGGCTACTGGGTCTTCGCCGCGGCCGTGGTGGCGGCCTGGGCGCTCTTGCCGCACGGGATTCGCCCCGCTTCGGCGGGCCGGCTCCTCTACGAGACCGAGTCCGCCTACAACTACATCCAGGTCGTGCAGGTGGGGAGCCGGCGCGAGCTCATCCTCGACGAGGGCCAGGCCATCCACTCCGAGTACGACCCCTCCTCGCCGCTCACCGGCGGCTACTGGGACTACCTGCTCTTGGCCCCCTACTTCAGGCACGCGCCCCCGACCGCCCCCTCGCAGGTGGCCTTCATCGGCCTGGCCGCGGGGACCTCGGCCACGCAGTATCGAGAGGCCTTCGGGGCCCGCGTGGGGCTGGTGGGCGTGGAGATCGACCCCGCCATCGTGGCCGCGGGGCGGCGCTACTTCGACCTCGGCGCCGCCCACGCCCAGGTGGCCGTGGCCGACGGCCGCTACTGGCTGGTCACCCGCGGCGGGCACTACTCCGCCATCGTGGTGGACGCCTACCAGCAGCCCTACATCCCCTTCCACCTGGCCACGCGCGAGTTCTTCGAGGCCGCCCGCCGCCACCTCGCCCCGGGAGGCGTGGTCGCCGTCAACGTCGGGCGCACCCCCACCGACTACCGCCTCGTGGCGGCCATCGCGAGCACGATGCGGCCCGTCTTCCCCTCCATCTTCCTTCTCGACGTGCCGGGCTGGAACAACACCATCGTCTTCGCCTGCACGGACCGGGTCGGCCTGGGGGAGGTGGAGTCCAACCTGGCCGCGGCGCAGGGGCCTTTGGTCGGCCAGGTGGCGGCGGAGGCGCTGGCGGAGGGTCGCCTGCGGGCCAGCCCCTACAGAGGCCAGGTCTTCACCGACGACCTGGCGCCCATCGACCGCCTCGTCGACGAGATGATCCTGGAGTACGCCGCCGGGCCGCACGCGGGAGGGTAGGCGGCACGCCCACGTGACCACCGTCGTCCGATCGCCGGCGCCTGACTGCTCCCGCCGGGCCCTGAGGCCGGCTCCGAAGACGTGACCGCGGGCGCCTAGGTTCAGCGGCACCCGTGCGCACGAGCGCCAGATGGGATGGATGTGCGTGAGGAGGATCTGGTGGGGGTCGCGACCGGCGACCGACGGACTGCCGCCGGCCGTGAAGGCGAGTCCGGCGGCCCAAAGGGGAGCCGGAGGCAAGCCGTGGCAACGATGGACTTGACTCAGGGCATTGATAGAGTTCTCCATCGATGCCCGGGGAACGCACCAACCGTCTATGTTGGTGGCCTCAACCTCTACTACCTCCTACCGAAGAAGCGCCCCGCCTTCAAATGGCTCGATCTCGTCAAGCTAAGCCATCTCGTGCTGCCGTCCAATGACATCCACCGCGTTCGGTACTTCACGGCGATGGTCAACGCCTGGCCCGAAGATCCAGACCAGCCGGTTCGTCAACAGACGTATCTACGAGCCTTGGCTACCTTGCCTCAGATCAGCATCCATTACGGCAGCTTTCGGCCTCGCAGAAGGCGTATGCGACTGGCGAAGCCCCACCAGGGCGGAGCCAAGACGGTCGAGGTCGCCTATACCGAGGAGAAGGCCTCCGATGTGAACCTTGGAGCCTGGCTGCTCCTAGACGCCTTCCAAGACGACTTTGAGGTGGCGGTTGTAGTTTCAGATGACTCTGACTTGATTACCCCAGTCCGAATGGTGACGCACGAGTTGCAAAAGTAGGTGGGGGTCCTGAATCCTCAGCAGTCGGGCGCCTGCCAACTTCAGTCTATGGCAACCTTCGTCCGCCGCCTGCGTATCGGCGCGTTAGCTGCCTCGCAGTTCCCGGACGTACTGAGCGATAAGCACGGTACGTTCCGGAAACCTGGCGTCTGGGCATGATGTTCACATGGTGCGACCTTTGGCGCATACTCTCAGTGAACCCCCCTACCGCTTCGGTGATAGGGTGCGGGGCCACCCTTCGGGGTGGCCCCAGCTGAACCTCGACTCAGGCGTGCCAGGAGGGCTCGGCTTCCCTCCGGGGGTTGCGGGCCTCAGCTTCGCGGCGACGGCTGGGCGGCGCTCCAAGTACCGTCGCCGATGACTGCGGAGGACTGCGACCAGATGATCGCTGTCTTCAACGCCGAAGTGCAAGGTTTGAGTGCCACCAGAGCGGTACCAATGGCCTTTCGGCTTCCATGACGGGCTTGACGCTGTTCTGGCGCTGCTTTGTCCAGTTCGCGCTCGCCATGACCGAGACAATGCGACTTGGGGAGGCGCTCGATGCCCACCGTCTGGCACTCGCCTCGGCCCTCTGGGAGACCCACGTCCACCTTGCCGACCATGCCTCCGTTCGTACCCGGCCCGCCTTGGAGTCGCCCATCTTGCTCTGACGCTTCGCCTGCGCATGCTCGGGGCCTTGCCGCCCATGGCTTCTGCCACCGCGACGTGGCCGCTTCTTCCCCTCAGGGCCCTCGCGCCCGGGGTCTTCGAGCTAGCCGGAGCCGCCCAGCCCGGGGAGGGTCACGCGGCGCCCCCCCAGCTCCGAGCCCGGCTCCAGGCAGAGCAGCCGGACGCGGCCGCTCGCCACCAGGCGGCCCTCGGGGTCGTGGACGTTGCCCTCCCAGACCTGCGTCCGGCGGCCCCGGGCGATGGGCGTCCCCACCGCGCGCAGGCGGCCGGCCCGGACCGCGCGCAAGAAGGTCGTGTGGTTCTCGAGGCCGACCACCGACTGTCCCCTCGAGAGCGCGTGCAGCGCCGCTCCCACGGAGGCGACGGTCTCGATGACGCCGCAGTGGACGCCGCCGTGGACGATGCCGTAGGCCTGGTGGTGGCGGCGATCGACCTCCCACTCCGCGATCACCTCGTCCCCGGTCGCCTTCAGGAAGCGCACGCCCATGGCCTCCAGCCAGCCCTCGGGGCTCGAGTTGAGAAGCTCGGCGTGGTCGGCCGGCGGGGAGGGGGGAGCGGCCATGGTCAAAAAACGTAGCAGATGCCTTTGGGCCTCCCCGGCCGTATCCTCCGGACCGTGGCTCCCGCACGGCGGAAGCGGGCCCTGGTGGTGGTCCTGGCCGTGCTCGTGGTCGGCCTGGTGGGGGGAAGGTGGCTTCGCGACCAGGGCCCGCCCCCCGCGGCGGCGGCCGCCCAGGCGCCCTCCTTTCAGAGCCCGCCCCCGCACCGCCTGGCCCTCGTCACCACCGACCCCGGCGCCACCGTTCTCGTGGGCCCGGTGACGGGCGCCGGCTCGCAGGACCTGGGCACGTTCGCGGCCCTCCAGGGCTTCATCGTCCTCTTCAGCTGCCTGGGCCCGGGGGGCATGACGGCCAGCCTGGCGCCCCTCGCCACGGCCTCTGACCCGCACTGCGACGGGACCTTCGAGGCCGAGACCTTCGACCTCCATTCCCGGGGCGGGGTCACCCTCCGGGTACTGGCTCTGCCGGGCACGCGCTGGCACGTCGCGGTGGAGGCCTACCCGCGCGCCGGGCCCTGAAAGACGCGACGGTGCCGGCACCCAAAGAGGCACCGGCACCTTCGAACGGACGAAGATTGCTCGCGGAGCCTTCCGCCTCCGACTCCAGGAGAGCCAGAGAGGGGCTGTCGGCAGCGCCTAGGAACCCGCTCCTGACACTCCCGGCGGGCAAACGAGGCGGTTGGCTCCGCGATCGGGTCTATCCAACTCGGCCTCACCTCCTTGCCACACGGGCGGTGAACTTCAGGGCCAGTATAGACTCGCGACCATGAGTCGCCGCCGGCTCCCGTGGCGCAGCCGGACGGCGGCAGGACCAGGGCCGGCCGCTCCCCGCCGGGGTTGAGCGCGGGAAGGCCGCCCGGCGAGCTGCGCTGGCACCCGCTCCTGGGGGAATGGGTGACGGTCGCCCCCTGGCGGCAGGAGCGCTCCTTCCTGCCGCCCGCGTCCGAGTGCCCGCTCTGCCCGACCCGGCCCGGGGGCACCCCCACCGAGGTCCCCGGCCCGGACTACGAGATCGCCGTCTTCGAGAACCGCTTCCCCGCCTACGCGGGCGAGACGGGCAGGTGCGAGGTGGTCTGCTACACGGACGACCACGATTCCAGCCTGGCCGAGCAGACGGTGGAGCACATCGTCCACCTGATCGAGGTCTGGCAGGCCCGCTTCCAGGACCTCATGTCGCTTCCACAGGTGCGCTACGTCTTCATCTTCGAGAACCGGGGCGAGGAGATGGGGGTCACCCTCCACCACCCGCACGGCCAGATCTACGCCTATCCGTTCCTGCCCCCGCTGGCGGCCCGGGAGATCGAGATGAGCGCGCGCCACCGGCGCCGGACGGGGGGCTGCCTTTACTGCCAGGTCATGGAAGAAGAGTCCGGGGGCCCCGGCCGGGTCGCCGGCGACGCGCACTGGGCGGCGTTCGTGCCCTCCTTCGCGAGGTGGCCCTACGAGGTCCACCTGGCCCCCCGCCGGCACCTGGGCGACATCACCGAGCTGGAGGGGCCCGAGGTGCTCTCGATGGCGGAGGTCTTAAAGCGCCTGCTGACCGCCTACGACCGCCTCTTCGGCCGCCCCCTGCCCTACGTGATGGCCATGCACCAGAGGCCCAAGGGGCGGGGCCGGCGCGACTGCCACCTCCACGTGGAGTTCTACCCGCCCCACCGGACGGCGACCAAGCTCAAGTTCCTGGCCGGCTCGGAGCTGGGCGCGGGCGCCTTCCTGGTGGACGCGCGCTCGGAGGAGACGGCGGCGCGCCTGCGGGAGACGGCGGCCGGTGCCTGAGGCGGAGCTCACGGCCTCCGCCGCCGCCCGCTTCCGCTCCCGGTTCGGCGTGGAGCCGGCCTGGGTGGCGGCCGCCCCCGGTCGCGTCAACCTGGTCGGCGAGCACGTCGACTACGTGGGCGGGCCGGTCCTGCCCGCCGCCGTGGACCTCTTCGTGGCCCTGGCCGGGGGGCCGGGCCCGCGCTGGCGGCTCTTCAGCGAGGTGGCAGGCGGAGGCCGCTACCTGGCCCGGCTGGGGCGGGAGCTGGGGGCGGGGC
>JBOHUY010000320.1:0-2725 GCA_050735015.1 Candidatus Dormibacterales bacterium
CGCGGCCCTCTCTTCGGAACTCCTACGCCCGGGCCCTCCGAGGCCCCCCGAGGCTAGTCCTGGTGGTCGCCGTCCCGGGCCCGGGAGGGCTCCAGGACCCCGAACTCGATCACGGGGCCGTCGAACATCACGACCTGGATCTCCGCCCCCCGCAGGTTGGTGAGGCCCGGCCCCGCCAGCACGCCGCTGGTGTCACCGACCTTGACCGTGGTGTGGAAGGAGAAGCGGCCCGAGGGCGTCACCGTGCCCCCGGTGAGCTGGATCTCCGAAGGGTGGGAGGCAGGGTTGCCGAGGTTGCTGGGATCGCAGATCGCGATCGGCTCGCCCGAGGGGTTGCAGCGATGGGGGGAGTTGAAGATCGCCACCAGCACGGTGGGGGTGCTCCCGGGCACCAGGCCGTGCGTGTGGAGGCTGATCCTGATCGACCCCTCCTCGCGGTCCTGGAAGGCGCGGGCGTGATCGAGGCGCGTTGGCCCCTGCGCCGTCATGAGATACACGGCCCCGCCTGCGCCCTCATCCGCGGCGGCGGCGGGCGCGGCTGTGATCGCCGCCAGCGTGGCGGCTCCGATGAGCGGCAGAAGCAACCTCGAGATTCTGGGCATACAGCGATTTCCTCCCCGACGAACTTAAGTGCTTGGAATTTACAAGCAGACGCCTGAGGCCGCCGTTAAGGGGTGGTGCATTCTCGTTAACGTCTGTAAAGACAGCGAGGAGCCTGTCCTCGGTCCTTCGTGACGCCGTGGGGTGCCGGCCTGGAATTTCCAAGCGGAAGTGGTTCCCTGGGTCGGGCCGGCATCGGCCGGGCCGCGGCCGCGGGGACCGCTCAGACGGGGCGCTCGGTCTCCTGGCGCCTGGCCTCCAGCTCATTTGCCAAGGACGGCCAAGGGCCACCGTTCGGGGTCGGGCGCATGGCCTGCGGGGGCGGGGTCAGCGCGGCCCTACGGATGCGCTCGCGCGACTCGCTCAGGAGTTGGTCGCAGAGTTCCCAGGCCTGGGCGCGCACCGAACTGATCTGGCGGTTGGCCCGCCAGGCCGCCTCCTCCAAGTCCCAGAGCACCATGTCGCCAGCGGCCTGGGCGGCGTCGAAGGCCTTCCCCCAGGCGTCCAGGGAGGCGCGAAGGCTTTCCTCAGCGGATTGGTAGAGCCTCTCGGCTTGCTCGTGATCCATGTCCTGCTCCTTGTAACCGCCCTGTCACCGGGATTCTTGCAGCTCGCGCCGGCCGCTTCGGCCGTCCGCGTTTCTTGGTCTCCGGCGGCACGTCGCTCATCATCGCGCCGTTGAGGCCTGCGTAGACGCTCGAAGGCTGGGCGATCTCCTCCACGAAGAGGGCCACCATTTCGGGGTCCCACTGCGAGCCGGCGCCGCTCTGGAGTCTGCTCACGGCCTCCGCCGCGCTCACTCCGGGCCGGTAGGGCCGCTCGGAGATCATGGCGTCGAAGGCGTCGCAGATGGCCACGATGCGGGCCAGCACCGGGATCCCGTCCCCGGCCAGCCCGTCGGGGTAGCCGGCGCCGTCCCACCGCTCGTGGTGGTGGCGGACGATGGAGAGGAGCGGCGCCGCCGAGCGCAGCGGGCTGACGATGTCGGCCCCCACGAGGGGGTGGTTCCTGACCTTCTCGAACTCGGAGGGGGAGAGCGGCCCGGGCTTGAGGAGGATGGAGTCGGGGATGCCGATCTTGCCGATGTCGTGGATCATGCCGCCCGAGTAGAGGTCGTCCAGGGCGCCGGCGTCGAGACCCGCGGTCTCGCCCAGGAGGCGGGCGCTGCGTGCCACCCGCTCTGTGTGCGCCTCCGTGAAACGGTCGCGGGCCTCGACCGCCCGCGCCAGGGAGTAGATGATCCGCTCGGCGTTGTCCAGCCGCTCGTGGACGACCCGCAGCCGCACCGCCTGGAGCGCGCCCGAGACCGCCAGCGCGATGTCCTCCAGGACCCCCAGGTCGTCCTCTGTGAAGGCGCCCGGGATCGCCGACTCCACGGCCAGGAGGCCGATCACGCGCCGGCTGGCGCGCACGGGGACGACGGCCAGGCTGCGGGCTGGCTCCCGGCCCGCGAGGCGGTACCCGCTCGTGGGGGCCGCGGGCTGCGAGAGGTCGGGCACGATGAGAGAGCGCCCCCTGGCGAGCACCATGGCGAGCGCGGTCGGCCCCTCCGTCAGAAGGGCCGGCGCGGGCTCGCCGCGGTTGCTCTCGGCCGCGGCCACGTAGAGGCGCGAGTGCTCGCTGAGGAGCGCGATGAGGCCCGCCGCCGGCTCCGGCGGCACCATCTCGGCCAGCGTCGCGCGGACGATCAGCGAGAGGGACTCTGTGCAGCTGGCGATGCGGGCCATGCGGAGCACGAGGGCGGTCCTGTCCGCCTCCCCGAGCGGCTGCGAGGAGACCGGCGCGGCCCCCGTCCAGGAGATCGCCCTCGGGTTCACGTCGGGCAACGCTATCGGGTTCGCGCGCGACTGCCAATCCACCGCGCGCACCGTTTGGACCCCGTGCAAATGCAGGTTGTGGACGCCCCGCGCGTCCTCCCAAGCATGGGTGGGCGGTCTTCCGGCGCCGGGCACGACTCGGTACCATGCTGGCGCTCAGAGATGTCCCCAACGGTGCCCCGCCGGCGCGAGGGGCGCGCGCCGGCCACGGGCCGGCCCCGCCCTTCCCAGCACGAGCTCTCGGACCCCGCCCAGCCGGCGCTCCTGCTGCGGGCGGCCACGGCGCGCCTGCGCGGGCAGCCCTCGAC